>JALWGO010000164.1 GCA_027038805.1 Thermoprotei archaeon | reverse complement strand
TGGCTCCAAGCATATCAAGTGTTATTGGTGTTGATACGATGAGATTCATTTTCCTTATGCTTTCTCTTAAGCCTATTGTATGATCACTATGGGCGTGAGTTATTATTCTTACTATACGGTCATCGTGGTGTCCGTCTACTGCTATACGTTTACCTAGTAGAATAGCACCCCTCGATGATACTGTAGCTCTTGTTAATAGTTTTTCGAGCTCTCGTGGCGTTAACTTACTGCACCTCTCTAGGAGCGGAAATATCCTTGCCCCTAGTATTTCACTTTTAACCTCTTAGACTATTTGTTAGTGCCTAAATAGTGTCTTACTGTTCTTGTCAAATATGAGAGTATATTGCAGATGCGAGTGTACATTTGTCTTATAACTCGTTTTAAATCATCTTTATCCTTTACTTCGCCTATCTCATGTACTGCAATATACATTAGCGATAAGAAGTATGTTAAAATCATTATGACTCCTAGGATATTTATGTTATCATACATTACTGTTAATATTGGTTTGAAAAAGCCTCCTATAATGAAAAGTAATTGTAAAAAAACTTTACCACTACCTTGAAACGACCTCTCTACGAGGAGTCTTGCGTTATAGTATCTCATTTCCTCCTCTATATATGTGGGTTTGTTTAATATTGCTGGAACATATAGATATAAGCCGGGCCAAAGCATTGCTATAATTGATGCTACAATTAGCAGATTTAATCCAAGCTTTTTTCTACGTTTAACTAATACATATATTATATAAGGATAAGACCACAACAAGTAATTGGGATTTATTACTTTATTGAAGATAGTAAAGACCAGGAGAAGTGCAAGAATAGATATAAAGATAGAATCCTTATCACCGGGTTTTGGCTTTATTATAAGTAGTACAACTATGTAGATTGCAATAAAAACATAAGGCCAAATCTGCGTCATCACATGTGTGATAACTGGATCTCTATTAGATAGTAGTACTGGTACATTGAATATAGATAAATATTGTGGTGGTCTATCTGAGTGAAACTCGAATACATTCATGTAAAATCCTTCTGGATCAATTATTAAGAACGGTAAAGTAACAGCAAGAACTACACCAGTAAATGCAGCTAAGAATTTAATGAAGTCTCTTTTCTTTTCAGATGCCATAAACGCTACTGGAACAAGAATTATTGGAACGTATTTTATTGCCGTACCAAGGCCCCATGCTATCCCAGCTCTAAGCCACCTCTTTTCAACCAACCAGTAGCTTCCGGCTAACAAAAATAGTATCATAAGTGGATCAAATTGATATGTAGCTACTGCAATAATTAATGGTATACTATAAAACCACCATCGTGTAACATCTGGGCCCTCCTTCTTATATAGAATATAAGCAGTTAGATATACTGATAATATCAAAGGAATCTTTGATATTATCCTAAGTATAGTCGTTGTTATAACTTCTAGTTGTGTGGAGTTAGCACTTACACCAGTAGTATTAATTAGAGTCTCAACAGTGGTTTCACCTAAGTTATAGAACGCTATGAAGGTTAATGGTGCCAGTGGGAAATAAACAACTCTATAAGACTCATTGTATCTATACATTGTGTAAAGGTTTAATAGTCCTATTTCATTGTATATCTTTACCCAATTAGTAAAAATAGTTATATCATAGTAATTCCATACTATGACGGCTGCAACTACTATTATTATTGACGCTACTATTATATCTCGCCAGAGCTTATTCAAAATACTGACACCGATTTTTCAAGATCTTTTGAGGCGTCGGTTCGGCTCTTCCCTCTGCATCGGAGACCTTATGCTTGTCGCGGGTGCTCCTCATCCGCCACCTATAATTGTAAACAAGTAGCGGTACTTATAGATATGTCTCGCTATATTACTATAGGGATGATGAACTGGGGGCTCCACGGATGAATTATTAGATGACAGATAGTCCCATCTCTGACCTTCTTTAATACTCTGTGTATTATGTAATGAATTTATAATCGTCTCTTGTATCCCATAGGTATTGGGGTTAGAGTTTTGGTTGTAGATTTATCTCTTTTCAAGAATATTTTGCCAGACGATATATACTATGTAATAGAGGTAACATATAATCATAATAAATGGCGTCGTTTTGGAACCATTAATTTAATCGCAAGTGAAAATGTTATGAGCCCTCTTGCGGAGATGCTATATGTTACCGACATGATGCATAGATATGCTGAGGGAAAACCTAAGAAAAGGTATTATCAAGGCCTCAAATACGTTGATGAAATAGAGTTAATGTTAATGAAGGCTATGGGAGAGCTATTTAATGTAGAATACGTTGAACCGAGAGCTATAAGTGGTACCATTGCAAATGCAACAGTGTTTAAAGTACTAGGTGGATATGGTGATAAAGCCCTCATAGCACCCGTCCAAGCTGGTGCACATGTAAGTCATACAAAATTTGGTGTTCTAGGGGCATTAGGAATAGAACACATAGAACTGCCCTATGATCCGGAAGAAATGAATATCGATGTAGATAAAGCATTGAAAATGATAGAGGAGGTAAAACCGAAGTTTGTTGTGCTTGGAGGTAGTGTTTACCTGTTCCCTCATCCAGTCAAAGAAATTGCGGAAGCAGCACATAGTGTCGGTGCTAAAGTGGTTTATGATGCTGCACACGTTCTTGGTCTAATAGCTGGTAAGAAATGGCGTAACCCACTAGAACATGGTGCAGATATTGCAACGGCATCGACACATAAAACGTTTCCTGGGCCTCAAGGTGGAGTAATCCTAACAAATACTAAGGAGATCTATAAGGCGATTGCCAAAGTTGTTTTCCCAGTATTTGTTAGCAATCATCATCTTCATAGACTTCCAGCTACACTAGTAACCACGTATGAAATGAAATACTTTGGCGAGAAATATGCTGAACAAGTAATAAAAAATGCACGGGCTTTCGCAGAAGCATTGGCTTCAGAGGGATTCAAAGTTCTAGGAGAACATAAGGGATATACTAGAAGTCATCAAGTTGTACTTGATGTTGCAGATCTAGGAGGTGGTGCATCTGTTGCGCAGAGATTAGAGGATGCAAATATAATAGTCAACAAGAACTTGCTACCAAAGGATCCTCCAACTGCAATTAAGAATCCCAGTGGTATACGTATAGGCGTACAAGAGATGACGCGATGGGGTATGAAGGAACAAGATTTCCAAGAACTTGCCAGTTTAATGAGAGAGCTGATAATAGATAAACGTGATGCAACAGATATAAGAAGAAAAGTAGTAGAATTTAGAAAAAGGTTTACTAAAATACACTATGCTTTCGAAATAAACTATGATAATATAAAAGTATCAGAAAAACTCCCACTTTTATGGTAATATAAAGAAGATGCGGGGGGAGCAAGTCCCACGGTTTCATCCCTACCCAATGCGGGGTGTCCACCGGGCGGCGCGCATTTCTAGAATATAGTTCTAACAGTTATAAAGCTCTTTTTCACTCTAATAGGATGGGATTATTAATGCTACCTAAGGCATGGATTGTTAGTATAGGTAATGAGGTAGTTAGTGGGCAAATAGTAAATACAAATGGTGCCTGGCTAGCTAAAAGACTAATAGTTCTCGGATTTGATGTTAGGAGAATTATCGCTGTCCCAGATTTAGAGGAAGAAGTTGTAGAAGTGTTTAGGGATGCTATAAGTAAATCGGTAGACGTAGTAATTAGTACTGGGGGTCTTGGACCCACATATGATGATAGGACTAGTGAGTTCCTGGCAAAAGCAATTGGAAAGAAACTCATTGTTAATGACGAGGCATTGAAGCTGATTGAAGAAAAATATACCGTTAAGGGTCTACCCTTGACTGAACATCGGGTAAAAATGGCTTTAATGCCTGAGGGGGCTAAACCTATACCTAATCCTGTAGGTACTGCTCCAGCAATTCTAGTTGAAGTTAATAAAACAGTTATTATTGCTTTACCGGGGGTACCAAAGGAAATGAAAGCTATTTACGAAGAGTATGTTGAAGAGTTTTTGAAGCAAAGGGCTCCAAAAGTATATCGTTTTGAGAAATGGATTAAAGTTACTGGTATTCCGGAATCCTCTCTTGCACCTATCATAGATAAAGTTGTAAAGAAATACAGAACTGTTTATGTGAAGTCTCATCCTCGTGGTAGCGAATTAGCAAGTCCAGTAATACATTTATACATAGTTGCTTCAAGTCTAAATAATTTAGACGAGGCAAGGGAAATAGTGGAGAAGACCTATAGGGAGCTAGTGGAAGAGTTTTTAAAGCTTGGAGGGAGAGTAGAGGAGCTAGAAATTAACGCTGTTAAAGGTGAATGATTTGGTTAATGTGGAAGAATTAAGGGAGAAGATAATACAAGAGCTACGTAGGGTGCACGATCCCGAAATACCTATAAATGTATGGGATTTAGGCTTAATCTATGAGTTAAATATTGATCAGGAAGGAAATGTTAGAATAAAAATGACTCTAACTGCACCGGGATGTCCAGTAGCTTATCTCATAGTCGAACAAGTAAAGGATGTTGTATCAAGAGTTGAGGGTGTTAAAAGCGTGGATGTAGAATTAGTATGGGAGCCTCCTTGGACTCCTAAGCGTATGACCCCTGAAGGTAGGGAGATGTTTAAAACTATCTTCGGATATGATATAGTAGAGTACTGGGAACAACATTATAATAAATAGAGCATATTTATACTTTTTATAAATATTCTAATAATGTAGGGATAACTATAAGGTTAGGGATATTATTAGCACTAATATTTATAATAGCAATCTTGACGCCCGTCATAGTTGCATTGGAAAATAATGTGAGTAAAAATAATCAATTTAATATAACTACTCAAACAATTACAAGAAGCAGTTACACTGTTATAAGGTTCCTAGTACGCAGACCCACAGTTTATAATGGAATACATAATATTATACGTTATATAATAGAAAATTACTATATATTAATAGGTATTGCAGCAACTCTAGCAGTAGTTAGGTATTTAAAAGGCAGGAATAGTATAATAAGAGTAAAGATAACAGTAAACACGAAAATAATAGACAATTATGAGAAAATAAATGCACCTATGCGTGAGAAAAGAAACAACACGGAAGAACACAATAGTATATACATTTTAGTTAAATCGTTATTGAAATATCCTAGCGAGAATATAGTAAGACTCTTTAGGACTCTTTGTGGATCTAGAATAAAAATCGTTTTGCTAATAGAAAAATATCCTAGTCCTAACATCAACAACATTATTAAAATTATAAAGGACAATATGTTAGAAAAATGCATTCATTTAAAGTATGTAAGTAATGTTAAAGAATTATACTTAAATATAATAGATATAGATGATATAATGTCTATTATAAATAAATCTAATATAAAATCTAATACAGAGTATGATATAAATAGCAAGCATTATATTGATGTTGTAAATACTAACAAAAACAATAATAAGATAAGTAAGGATCGTTGGAGTAATAGTATAGTAGTATTTGGAAGGAAGAAAAAATATGTTATTAGCAAGAAACTATATAACGAATTGAAAAGAGGTATTGATGCAAAAGAATTAAAAAAGAGGTATGGTAATGACATATACAACTTATTAATGGATATGTACAATGACGGCATTATAATATTTAATAGTAATAAAATGATATTAGTAGAATAGATTGTTTCGATTTAAAATATTTTAAATGCCAATGGTAGTCTACCTATAGTAAAAGCTAGCAAGCCTACCATCATGAATATGAGTATTCTATTCTTAACCTTGTACGCATTTTCTCGTGTAGGTGATTTCAGTATCTTGGCAGTATTTAATAATATTCCTATGTCTGTTACAATTATTAATGGAGTATATAAAATGTTAACTAATCCTTCATATAATGGAATTATGCTTAAAATAACAGCAATTATATAGAATAATGCTGCTATAATAGCAGCATGTGATGAACCATATTTTACTGCAACTGTCTTTATGCCGCGTGAGCTATCACCCACTACATCAACTATTCCCTTAGTAATTTCGCGTCCAGTGTTGGCTAGAAACGCTATTAAAGCAAATATTGCTGCAGATGTTAAGTCTTTCATAGGAGCCAGTAATGCGCCATAAATAAACGGTACTGCCACGCAATAGCTCACCATAAGATTTCCTATAAAACCTGTCTTCTTCATTCTCCAATTATATAATAATGATATTGTATAAGAAATAGACGCAATCGTAAAGAAGATTATGCCCAGGTATAAGGCGACAATTAACCCTATAATTCCTAATAAGACTCCGTAAATCTTAGCAGTTCTTTCATTAATACGACCACTCGGTATTGGTCTCTGAGGAGCATTTATTACATCGATATGTCTATCAAAGTAATCATTTATAACCATCGATGAAGCTGTCAAGAAAAAACCTACGAGGAAGCCTAATATTATGTTCATATTTATACTTAAACATCCACAAGCTATAATGTATCCAACAATAACAGCTATACCATTCATAACTGAATTCACTGGTCGAATTATCTCAATATATGCTGTAATGGTATTCATTATTAGATTCCCAGTAGTCTCCTAATGAGTGATTTAGATTTTTTCTTCTCCTCTTTTTCTTCTCCTCCTTTTTCACCGTAAACTATGGCGTAAGCTACCTCTGGTCCAGCATTTCTATATCTCTCTGCTTTGGATGCAAGTACTTCTAATTCCTCCCGAGTAGCATGATCTATAGGGTAACCCGTATTACCCGCTTTTTCCCATCTATCATATACGACCTCTAATATAGCTGAGACCTCGGGGTCGCCATAGAAAGCCATCTTAGCCCACTGGTTATGGCTCTCATCAATTAATTCAATTACTTTTCTCTTCAATGCATCTATATTAACCATTATGGGAGTTCCTCAAACAATATATCAACAACCTAGAGTTTAAAAGTCTTTAAATAAAATATTTAATACAGGATAAAGTAAAGGTAGCTCTAATGGCGTCAATATACGAGAAAGTAATCAATTATTTACTTGAAAATCCCGGAGCAAAGCCTAGACAAATAGCAGACGGTATAGGTGAGAGCTTAACTAGAGTCAGAAAGATACTATATATATTAAGAGACAAGGGGATTATTGCAAGAAGTGGACAAGGCTATGTAGTAGTAAAGTCAAGGCTAGCAAGAAAACAATATGAGGAAGAGAGAACAAGATCTCAACAAGAAAATAAAATCACATCTCAATCTTCAATACAGTCTATAAATAGGCTAGATAAACAAGATATGGATTCGAGATGGCTTTCAGAAATAATATCAAATATAATGAAGAATATAAATGAATTGAACAGAAAAATAAACGCTATAGAAAAAGAAATAGCAAACATTAAGACTAGATTAGACGCTATAGAGGGAAAGAACAAAATAGGGAAAGGAGATAAATTCTTAGCGTTAATAAAACAGAAGAAGATAATGTCTATAGAAGAGGCCAGGCAACACATGGGTAGATCCCTTGATTACTATGTTGTAAATAATTATGTATCAGTTATAGGTAACATGATAATAGATAGAGAATACTTTGAGACTTTTAAGAAGAAATTTCCCTTAAAAGTCTCGGAAGTAAAGAAACTAAATAGCAATGAGATACTATTACTAAAAAAGCTAATAGAGGAAGGAGTAGTCTACCTCCACGGTGGAAGTGAATATAGGTTTATAGAATGAGACTTAAACTAATCATGATGAATCTTCTCTTCTTCGACCCTATAGGTGATTGGGATGAGAGAAACCGGCCTGGCTGACAATAAATCAATATTTCTCCTAGAATATATGAATGTAAAAGAACTATTATCAAATATAGATGGATGTGATAGAGTAATCATACCATTAGGTAGTATTGAGCCGCACACAGAATTCTTTCCCTTGGGAACAGATAAAATAATTGCCGAAAGACTATCTATTGAGCTATCAAGAGAATTATATCGAAACGGGAAGTGTTCAATAATAGCCCCAACCATAGGCTATGGCTTAAGTATTGAATGGAAGAAAAGTGGTGCAACTGTAACTTTATCCCCGTTAACTATAATGTATTTACTAACCGACATAGTTACATCGCTCATAGAAATAGGGTTCAAAAAGATAATAATATTGAACGCACATGGGGGGAATAGCGAAATAATAAGAGTTGTATCGAGGGAAATAGCTTTAAGAAACGATGGCGTGGAGATAGTAGTAATTGATTGGTGGAAACTCGTTAGTGATATAATAGAAAAGCACTCGTCCACTGGTATGTTTTTGCATAGTGATGAAATAGAATTAAGTCTTCTCTTATATTGGGATATTATTAGAGAAGAAGATATTAGAAGAATAGAGAAATATATTGTGAAAAATAATAGGCTTCCATGGCAAAGAAGAAAAGGAATTGAAACATATACATCGATAGAAAAAGACCAAACACTATTAGCCTACGGGTCCCCTGATAAAGCAAATGCTAGACTGGGGGAACTCTTAGTAAAGGAATTCTGTAAAAGAGCCTCCAGTATAATACCATAGTATGCCACTATGGATCCAGATCCCTAACTACTATAGCCTTAGGATCACATAGAGCAACACATCCATAGCATAGAACACAATTCTCCTCACGAACTACTCTCGCCTTTCCATTAACTAATTCAAAGACCTCACCAGGACATAACTTCACACATAAACTACACCCATTACATTTCTCTTCAACCACTATTACCTGAGGCCTCAACTCCCACGCCTTCGGAAAATAAACTAGCCAAAACATGTTAATAATATTACTTTGTACACAATAATAATCCCAGGAACTGGTGGACTAGATAATGATCGTAAGCGCTGATTTACATATCCATACGACAGCAAGTGATGGTTTAAATAGTCCAAAAGAAGTAGTCCTAGCAGCATTCTATAAAGGTTTAAACGTTATAGCTATAACAGACCATGATACTTTTCAAGGGGCACTAATGGCTCAGCGGTATGTAGGTAGTTTAGATCTATTAGTTATAATAGGATGCGAGGTTAGTAGTGTAAAAGGAGATGTATTACTACTATGTGATTCACCTATAAACACACCTAGAGAAATAAGTGAACTAATAGATGTAGCGCACGAAAATAATTGTCTCGTAATACCAGCGCACCCTTTTGATGATCAAAGGAATAGTGTTGGCGAAGACATATATAACTACAAATGGGATGCAATAGAAGTATACAATGGGTCTTCAGCAGAACATGCGAATAGAATGGCACAATATGCTGCTAAGGTCATGGGATTACCAGGCATAGGTAATAGTGATGCTCATTCAATTGATAAAATAGGAATAGTATATAATAATATTGAAGTCAAAGACCTGACTATAGATGATATATTTGATTCAATAAAGAAAAGCAAAGTAAAAATAGTAATCAAGAAGAACTCATAACTTTCTAAATCGAGGTAAGGTAATTCCACGCTGACGTTGATATTTCCCTCTATAAGGTTTCTCCACGGGGGAAGTCGTCTTAGCTAAAACCAGGTGCAGGAATCTATCTCCAGCATAAAGTCTTACTGGAAATTCTCCTCCCACAAGCTCTATAGTTAATGTCCCCTCAAAACCTGCATCAACTATAGTTGGAGGTGCATATATGCCTAATCTGGCATATGTACTTCTAAGATTAACAAACGCCATTATATCATCGGGTAACTTTATGTATTCGAGAGTAGTTAATAGAACATGTTCATGTGGATTAATTATGAATGAATCTCCTTCTTCTATGTGATAGAAGTCAGAATATTCATTCGGTGGGTTTCTCGTATCAAATACTCTTCCTGGATTAAGCATTCGTGCAATCTGATTACCTAGTCTCAAGTCCAAGCCGTTTTCTCTTATTATATCTTCACTGAAAGGATCTATTATAATCCTCTTCTTTTCTATATAGTATCTGAGATCGCGATCCCCCAAAATCAAGTGCCATACCCTCCTATAGTATACTAATAAATGAGCTTACTCTACGGACAGTTACATGATGTTATCTTATTCTACAATATTTGTTTTAAATGGTACAATATATTAGTGTTATTCTTTAATACTAATGCAATGTTTCTTTTCAATTTTTTCCAGTGCCCAGCAATAAGTTTCTCTAATCTTGTTTTCATCAATATTTCTGTCGTAAAGTACTCGGACATTAATAGTCTCGATTCTATCAGTAGTCTTTAACCCTACAATTTCTATCCATTTTGCACCAAGTTCCTCTCCATTAATTCTATGATAAATAATTGATACATCTTTATCTCTCATCTCATAATCTATAGGATGGCTCCACTTATTACTATAGACATCTATCGACAGAAAAGTTACATTGTTTTCAAAAACAACAATAACTCTCTTATGTCGATCAAATATGTATTCTTTCACTATCAACTAAAAACCCTTTTACTGATATCCTAGAGAACCATCTTTAACTCGCTTCCACAATACGGACATTTACCCTTTAATCTCTTGTAATCGGCTTCACAGAAGTAGGCATCTTTATCCTTATAGCATTTTGGACAATAATATACTATATCTCTTCCTATAAGCAATGTTCTGGCACATATACGGCATTTTACAGTTACCCAACCGGAATGCCCCATAGCATTTACTCCTTTAAATAATCCAGTGCTCATTATTCAACGCCGGAAGGTTAGTGTTACTAGAAACTTAATAAGCATTGCTCTCAGAAAGCAAGAAATAAGAATTAGTACTAAGTGTCTGAGACAATAGGGTAACAGAGTGAATAAGATGCCTGGAGAGGGATTTCTTAAAACAAAAGACGTAATGAAACCCGAAATGATCGGAAAAGAAGTAATGCTGAGAGGATGGGTCTACAGAAAACGTCACATTGGTGCAAAAATATTCATAGTTCTAAGAGACAGTGAAGGAATAATCCAATGTCTTGTAGTGAAAAACGAGGTCGACGAGAAGACATGGGAGGAGGCTGAGAAGATAACAAGAGAAAGTAGCTTTATGGTTAAAGGTATTGTTCGAGAAGACCCACGAGCACCAGGAGGATACGAGTTAAAAGTGACATGGTTACGAATAGTCGGTTTATCAGATGTCTTTCCAATAAGAGGAGGCGAGGGAATAGACTATTTATTAGATAAAAGACACTTATGGATTAGAAGCCGTAAGCTAACTGCTATAATGAAAATTAAGCATAGCGTACTAAAAGC
>JALWGO010000163.1 GCA_027038805.1 Thermoprotei archaeon | reverse complement strand
CATAATACTTACATGTCTTATACTCGCTATTACTTAGACATCTGCTCGGGTTTACTACAGCTGACGTGGGTCTTGGTATTTTAGGTGAGGTGCAAACCCCGTTTTGATAATATGGGCAAGGCATAAACGCTCTCCACAGTAACTATTCTATGCATGCTTAAATGGATAAAAAGGCTATCTCCCAAGGCAAAGCATTAAGTAAAATATAAACTGTTTATATTTTTATGATTAATCCTACTGGCAGCCAAGTAGTATTTTTATCTGCTTTACTATGTTATCTTTATTTAGTAATTCTTCTTCCAGCTTTTTTACTTTCTCCTCTAGCTCTGATGCCTTCTTTTCTAATTCGTTGGTTTTTGATACCTTCTCCTCACATTCTTTTAGCTTCCTTCTGAGCTCGCTGTTCTCTTTCTCTAATTCCTTTAATGTTTCTTCGAATTCCTTTATTCTTTCCTGTATCTCCTCGGTGGTAACTGTCTCTTTTAGTTTCTTTTTGAGTTCCTCATTCTCCTTTTGTAGATCCTTTATCTTCTCTCTCAGTTTTCTAAGTTCTTCTTCTGCATTCTTCAATCTCTCGTATTCCTCTAATGTTAAGTTAACACCAGTAAATGGTACTACAAGCTTTAATTGTCCTCTCACGAGAAGTTCATATGTCTCTTTTACAAGCCTACCAGCCTTGGTTTTCCCTTGTAAGTGTGCTCTTATCATAGCCTCGCTTCTCCCAACTTCTTCTGCTATCTGGGGTATAGTGTACCCAGCTTTCTCTCGTGCAAGTGCTGCTGCGGCAACCGCTAGGCTATCCACCCATGTTGCGCGCTCTAGAGGGTCGCGGATAAGCTCAACTACTTCGGGCCTATAGAGAGTTCCTATAATTAGAGCCGTCTCTAGTTGCTGGATCTCTTTCCTACTTGTTGGCCTTACGGGTACATGTGTTAAATCTATTTCTATTTTATCTATTTGCACACTCATTATATCATCCTCACATTGTATTTCAACTACTATATATAATTAGTACACGCTGATATAAAAAGCTTAAAAGAATAGGTGTACGGGGCTCTCTATTTTTTATTTTTAAAGTATTCTCGGAGCTCCCTGCAACAATAGCGATGGTTTTCCTTCGCGCACTTATCGCTTATCCACTTATCTATTAGTTCCTCTATTTCCGGATACTCGTATATTATAGCACCAATGACCATTGCTACTGTGTGACAGCAATCCATTCTTTCTAACTCCTTTATCACTGGTACTACAAGGTTCTTTACAAAAATCAGCCACTTACTCCATTCGGGTAACTCGTTAATAATTTCTCGGGGATTTTTCCTCGCGAATTCTTTTACATATGTAACAAGTCTTTTCGAGCCGACGGGATGACATTCACCAGTCTTTAGGATCCTTGATATTACCTCGTGTAACTCCATAGCTATCACCCATGGAAAATATGGGGTACTATATATTCTTCATATTGAGTTATTGATGGGAATCTAGTTCTTCGCCATACACATACCCTATAATATTTTAACATTTTAATGCTATTTTAGTCATTAAGGCCTAGTAGGCCGCGAAATACCTTGATAACTAAATAATCTATGATTACTTTTTAGTTCACTGTGATCTATTTATGCTATTTTTTCTAAACTATAATAAACATGTGTTTTTAAGTTGCTTCTCTAGTTTATTTATTAGCAAGTCTTTGCAAATACTTATTGTTAAGAAGCTGTATGCTATGTTGTTATAATGTGTTGTTGTATTCAAGCTTTTCTTTTTGGATAGCGTTATTGATAGTCTTAGGATAGTATCACCATTCTAATTATTATACATTTAAATTTTTATCCGCAACACTTATCTGTAAGGGCTTAAAAACTCCTAAGCAGGGGTTAGCAAAATATGAGCGAGGAATTAAACAGTAAGGTAAGACTAAGAGTCGTATATGAGGACCCTGACGTCGTAGTAATGATGGCCCCTAACGAAGAGGAGTTAAAAAATATTTTAATCGAGTTGCTAAAAGAAAAACCACGGAACCTTAAGGAACTTCACGAGATATTATCGGGTATCGCAAGCGAGGATAAGATAAGGAGGGCTCTATCTATACTTGTAGAGCAAGGCAGAGTCCTATCACTGCCTGACGGTCGTTACCGTATACTTGGTATAGAGTGAAAAGCGAAAACATAAAATAAAGCACTATTTTCTAAATTAATAATTTATAAAAGATTATAATCGGTATTATATTTTAACTTTGTATACTAAAATAATCTAGGGGTTAAGTATGGTCAAAGAGAAAGTAGTATACTACGCGCAAATAGATAGAGAAAGGGTAGAGAACGCTGAAGGCACATGGATAAGGTGGTTAATAACTGAAAAGGATGGAGCACCGAATTTTGCAATGAGATTATTTGAATTAGAGCCTGGAGGTCATATCCCGGCACATAGGCATCCGTGGGAACATGAAATTTTTGTGTTAGAGGGAGAAGGACGCATACGTATAGGTGGTAATAGTTATGTTGTTAAACCAGGTTATGTTGTCTTTATACCACCGGACATAGTACATGAGTACTGGAATACAAGTGGAACTTATTTGAAATTCATTTGCGTAATACCCTTAAAGCCTAGAACAAGTTAGTAGATTAATATTATTTTGAATTCAAAGAATGCTTTCGTATTACTCTCAGTAAATCTTTTAGTGTTATAGGGCCCTCACGTAATATCCTTATTTTCCCATTTGTCACCTCAACTACGGTAGAAGGAATACCGCCAGGTGTAGGCCCTGCATCAAGTATTACGTCTACGAGATCGTCTAGTTCCCTTAATGCTTCCTCAGCACTACGTGGTGCAGGATGGCCTGAAATATTAGCGCTTGTACCTATTATGGCTCCCCCCAATCCTCTAGCTAATAATAATGGTATTTTATGATTAGGCATGCGTACTCCTATTTTCCCCGTGCCAAAAGTTATCTTAAACGGGAATTTCCTCTTTACGGGAAGTATCAATGTAAGAGGACCTGGCCAGAAATTCTCCATTAATCGAAGAGCAATTTCTGAAACATGTGCGATCTCCATTACATATTTAATTGATGAGATAAGTAGTGGTAATGGTTTATCACTTCGCCTCTTTATTAAGAATATTCTCTCTACGACATCTTCGTTAAAGGGATCCCCACCAACGCCATAAACAGTATCGGTAGGATAGACGGCTATTCTACCAGCCCTCAACACATCTACTACATATTCGATTACATCTTTTTGAGGATTATCTGGCGACACCCTAAGTACTTTCACCATGAAATATCTCCTCATATTATAATATGGCTACATTAACCATTTTTAAGCAAGCTAGTAATAATTTAACTAGAGTGAATCAAGGTAATGGAAATGAGTAAGGAGAATCTTAAAGACTTATACAAGGCTATAAATTCATTAAAAAATATGCCTAGGCAAGGATGGGTAATAGAAGGTGTACCTAAAGCTTTTGCTGAAGATGTAGCACAGCATTCATACGAGGTTGCCCTAACATCACTGGTAATAACATTAGATTTACGAAAGAAAGGAATAGAAATAGACTTAGGAAAGGTCCTAGCTATGGCCCTACTACATGATCTCCCAGAGG
Source organism: Thermoprotei archaeon (assembly GCA_027038805.1). Classification (GTDB taxonomy): domain Archaea; phylum Thermoproteota; class Thermoprotei_A; order Sulfolobales; family WANQ01; genus JALWGO01. The sequence continues at coordinate 7,548 of JALWGO010000163.1, read as the reverse complement.
CTTTTGTAGGTGATATAATAAAATATACACAAAGATATATTGGTAAATTAAAAGAAGAGGCTGAATTACAATCTCTTAGCGAATTTATAAGAATGGATTATATCATTAAAATACATAGCGAATACATTAAAGGAATAAGTCTTGAAGCCCTAATTGTTAAGCTATCGGATTTAGTTGCTACAGCTGTCCAAGCATCAAGATATTATAACCTTGGTTATAAGAATGTAAAACGCATACTTGATAACACTAGAGAAAAAGCATTGAAGTTAGTAAGAGAAAAAATTCCAGAAGCAGAAGAAATAGTTATGAATATATTAAATAGTATATAACATAATAGTCATTAAAAAACGAGATTAATATTTAAATAATAAGACTTCTCAAACACTAGTGCGGGTGTTGCGTGGATAAAAGGAGTATTCATGTAATAGAGAATCCTTATATTAGTGAGAAACTTGCAGTTTTAAGAGATAAAAATACACCTTATCCCGTTTTCAGAAGCATTCTTGAAGAATTAGGATTTCTAGTAGGAGTTGAAATGAGTAGATCATTACCGACAGTTGAAAAAAACGTGATAACACCTCTTAATGTTGAAACAAAAACCGTCTTCATTAAAGATAAGGATAAATTGGTTATAATACCTATACTTAGAGCCTCTATACCTCTAGCATGGGGTATTCTTAGAGCTTACCCCGAAGCTAGAATGGGTCTTGTTGTTGCAAGGCGTTTAGAGGAGACAATCAAAAGAGATGAAAAAGGATTATATTTTGACGTAGAGTTAAGCTATGTTAAATTGCCGAGAATAGATGAAAGATCTATAGTCGTAATAGTTGATCCTATGATAGCAACGGGCTCTACTATCTCAAGAGTGCTTGATGAGATACTAGTATATAATCCTTTGAAAATAATCGTTGTAGGAGTGATAGCTACACCATACGCACTAGATCGTATATCAAGTAAAGCAAACAATGTTGAATTCTACTTACTTGCCATAGATAGCGAACTCAATGATAAGGGATACATAGTGCCAGGCCTAGGTGATGCAGGGGATAGAGTTTTTGGAAACTAGGATCTAATCTTTGCTGCACTACGATCTACTATATATGTGACTAAGCCAGTGAATACAATTGTCAGAAGGGAAATGGAACCAAGTAATAGCAATGTAAGTGATACATATGTAGGAGTAGCATAGGTTTCAGCATAGAGTATAACATTTACCAAAACTAATGCAAAAGACCATAAAATCATATAGTGTTTTCTCTTCACTAAGCCTATAATAATTATTGTTATAGCCGTAATATATATCACTAATTCTAATATAGATAAAGGATACTCTAACATTTTGTGTGATCCTAGGTTAAAAAGTACCTTATACGAGTTATTAACTTGGGTACAATATCGCCTATAACCTGGATTATACCCTACATTTATATACAAGATTATTGTATTATAATTGTTTTAATTTTCTATTATATAACCATTTTAATATAGGTATATTATTTATTTTGTCCTTATCTAGTATTTCCCAGTAAATTCCTTTTGGCTTAGGATAAGGTTCTATTGTTTTAATTATACGTGTAGGCGTTACCACTATATCAACGGGCAGATCATGTATCTCTCTTGGAAGTCTTCTATCTATTAATTGAAGATCATGTATTGTTGTAATCACTGGAGTATCTTCATTAACTTTATCTAATTCTCGGAAGACAGCATATTCTAGCTCGGCGTATCCGCCTCCCTTTCCTATACGTGAACCATATTTATCAACAGCTACACTACCAGTTACAATGAGATCTATTTTCGGTAGCTCTAAGGCTTTTTCCTTATCGAAAATTTTTCCTAGGACAAAGGCTCCTCTTATAGTTGCAGCTTTTCTAAGCATATTTTGTGGTATAGTTTCTGGGTCAAGTAAAATGAATCCTTTTCTAATTTTCGGTGTAGGCATTATAAGGGTTTTACCTTGAAGTAAAGCTTGTAGTCTTACTGGTTGTTGGGGTGCATCAGGATTTACTTTTACTATTCTTGATCTTTGCCAAACAGACATTTGGGATAAATTGTAAGCAGCTTTATCGGCTCCAATAAAGTTGGGTATCCGACCATAGACTGGTCTAGGAAAGCGTGCAATGTTTCTTTTTTCTAGTAAATTCCAAACATATTCTCTGATTCTCCTTTTTAGTTCTTTAACGTCTGCATTGTATTGCAATATAGTATTCCCTAATACTTGTCTTAATGTAATTTATTAATCTTATTTTCTAACTTAATGAATGGGAGGGGTGTTTTGGAGGAAACTGTTATCGAGTTAATTTTGAGTATGCTTGGTATCCCCTCACTAAATAGGCTTAAAGGTCTAGTAAAAAATTATAATGGCAAAGTGGACATAACATTGGTTTATAAGGATAAAAAACCTGATAATATAATAAAAATACTTATGGAATTCGGCAACATTGTTAATTTTAGGGAGGAAAAAAGTCTACCCCGCGGAATAAAGGAATTATACCCAGCTACAATTATATATGGTTTATTTAATGGAAGAATTCGAATATATGGTGACATGCCTGGTCTTCTATCTTATGTTTTTGCTGAAATACTAGGTTTAGCAAGCGGGATCGTAAAACCCGAGATCAATGGAGAGACTATTAAAGACTTCAAAGGAGGGAGTCGAGGAAATATAGATATAATGATATTTGTTGTTCCAGGCATACCTTGCGTCAAAGCTTGCCATATGCTTTCACATTTAGCTTCAGTAATAGAGGACATATATATAGAAATAATTGATGTTAATACACATGAAGAATACTTCAAGAAGTTCTCTAATGGTTCATTACCATTAATAGTTATTAATAACAAGGTAAGAAAAACTGGAAGTCCGCGAAATTATAGGGAAATATTAGCATTGCTGAAGGAGATAACTAGAAATTAATGAATTCTAATGGAAGATTAACTAAATGGAATACAAAAATTACATAGCCGGCATAAATGTATGTCATACTATTTGAATAATATATTAGAATCAAACCATAGATAAGAAGCCAGTAAGGTGCCAGAGCTATAATTATATATCGTATCCTATCATCGCGTTCTAGTTCGCTTAAATTTTGTATCTTACCATATTTTTCAAGCTCGAGACGCAAGCCCCATAGAACGTGTTTTCTAGAAAATATCCTAATAGAACCCTTTTCCTTTAGAAGCCTGGCAGCGATATAATGTGATAGCTCGTGAAGAATCATAGAAGCGAACACTATAAGGGCGTATACTGTAAACTCTACAATAACTTTTGTTACCAGCATGTTTTATCATTTAATAGTTTCGTTATTGTCTGCTTTAATGTTTTACCATGATAGTTTCAGTGAACTCTATGTACAAAATGAGTATTTATAGTCTTTTAATGGAGGTAATATACTTCTCCCAAAGTTTCACCTATCCTCTGTTTAAAAATACTAATAAGCGAAGAGCCTTATTCACTTAAAGTACAACACCATGAATATTCCTACTAGTGTAATAGCCATATAGATATATGATTGTATTGGTAATATTTCATTTAATAAAAAAGCTGCTAATATACTAGCGCCAACTGGTTCTCCTAGAACCGTGGCTGTTATTATGGATGCTTTAATATACTTTAACAAGTAGTTTAATATGCTATGTCCTCCCAGCATAGGTACTATTGCTAATAGTATAAAATAGATCCATGTAGGCATGTTATACTCTATTAGATTGTATTTTAATAGAATAGAAGCTAATACTAAGACTATTGACGCAGAAGTATATGTTATACTTGTATAAGTCACCATACTAATTTCTTGTCGAATAATTCTACCAATAATAAAGTATATTGCAGCACCTAATGCTCCTATTAAGGCTAATAATATTCCTAATATTGTATTTGACGTATATGAATTAGTATTATAGTCTATGGATGAAAATGACAGCATTGAAGCCCCAATAAAGGCTATTACTATACCAATCCATTGAATAGTTTTTATTTTTTCCTTTAAAACAAAATACTCTATCAGTGCTGTTATTAATGGATAGGTTACTACAAGTGTGACACTAACAGCGACACTAAGTAGGAAAAGAGACTCCATCCAAGTAGCAAAATGTAGTGCTAGAAAGATCCCCGATGCTACTGCTAATAGAATAGCTCTTTTACTCAACGATAAGAGTTCCCCTACCCTATTGGAGAGGGTCAGTATAGATAAAGTTATTATTGCTGAAAAGACGAGTCTCCATGTAGCACATACTATTCCCGGTGCGCCAGCTAAACGGACAAATATAGAAGCCCAAGAGACGTTGAAAACAGCAATAAATATTAGTACATAGATGATTTTTCCATTAATGGATTACACCTAATTAGCTGCCTCTTACCCCTAGGAGATTTCCTTGATTCTACTTAGAAGTTCCTCTTCGCTCATACGGCCAACCCATGTAGCGACATATGAGCCATTCTTATAAACTATCAGTGCTGGTACACTTCCATCCCACAACTTTTTGTTGTAAAAGTAATAGGCAATTTCACGCATGTGTCCAGATACTGGCGGTCTAAATATTATGAAATAGAATTTTATTTTTCCCTCCATTTCTCTTGCAACCTTATATAAGGTGGGCCAAAAGGCACGGCAATGCGGACAGGTGCTTAATAGTAAAGCTATTATTACTGTATTATTTGATGGTGGTATTTTCGTAATGTTCGCGGGTTTAAGATGCCCGTTCTCAATAATGAATATACCTTTACTAGGCATTGGTTCTATTGATGTACTTTGTACGGCATAATACTGGTAAACGTATACTCCTATGATAATTGCTAGTGATACTACTATGATTATCCATGTATTTACCCGCATCTTAATATCTCCTATGTCACACTGTAACTTTGTATGAGGTATTTGTAATTTATTTTACGCTCTTGTTAGAATATTTGTGGGGATTTTATGATTATTGATGAAATCGTGGATGAAACGCTAAATCTCCTAGGAGAAGACGTGGATGTTGTTGATATGGGAATAAGTCTAAGCTACACATATTGCATAGTTGAGGGTAGAGAAGGCTCTGCTCTCGGCTTAGCGCACACTACTTACGACAAGGTATTTCACGGGCTAAGGAGTAATTATCTACCAAGCATACATGAGATACCTAGGCTTATCTCATCGTGGAAGCTTATTGAGAAGACAGTTGGTTTAGCCTTACTAAATGCTATATCACAATATATATTGTTCAATAAGCGATTATATAGAAACCTTCCAGGCAAAATATTAATTGGCAAGGATGTATTGGATTCTATGAAAATACATAAAAAATCAAAAATTCTTGTAATAGGATACATAAGGCCCATAATAAAGAAACTACAGGAAAGAGGTTATAGAAATATATATGTGGTTGAAAGAGAACCTCCTACAAGATTTGAAGAAATCTACAGTGATCTCGCGCTCCCAAGGATATCTGAAAATATAGATATAGTGTTTATAACTGGTTCAGTCCTAGCAAATGATACATTAGATAATATATTAAGGTACACAGAGGGTGCAAAGAAGATAATAGTTGGTCCAAGTGCTCAAGTCTTACCACAACTATTAACTAAATACGGTCTATATATAATAGGCAGTATAAAGGTAGAAGATATCCAGAGAACAGCCGAGATTGTTAGAAGAGCTGGAGGTACACGGGCAATATTAAAATACTCTGAAAAATATGTTTACATGAGATAATCAGGTGGTTCTTTTATGATACCGATAATAATTCTTGCAGCGGGTATGAGCACTCGTTTTCCTGGAAACAAATTATTATATAACGTTAAAGGGAAGCCTTTGATAAGGCATGTTGTAGAGTCAGCTCTAAACTCTAAAGCTGATGAAGTACTTGTAGTATTGGGATATAAATCGGAGGAAATAGCTAAGGTTTTAGTGGACTACGATGTAGTTTTAATATACAATCCTGAATATGAGAAAGGAATGTCGTATTCTGTTAAACGGGGTATAAGGGCAGTATATAAGTGGGCTAATGCTGCTATAATTCATCCAGCTGACGTGGCTTTTATTCCTTCAATAGTATTTGATAGAGTTATAGACGAGTATAAGGAAAAACAAGCTCCTATAGTGGTTGCATCATATAGAGGCGAAAGAGGACATCCAATATTATTCTCTCATGAGTTATTTGGAGAAATACTCAAGATAAGTGAGGAGACTTTTGGCTTAAAATCAATTACAAGGAAATATCGGGATAAAACACTTGTAGTTAATACTGATTACAAGGAAGTTGTAGTGGACATAGATACGATTGATGATTTGAAAAAACTGGGTTTACTATGATTTTATATAATTGATAAATGTTTTACATTTTTTGCCCCACGAATAATACTTGTTATTTCGGCCATTATGCTAACAGCTATTTCCTCTGGTGTTCTCGCGCCGATATCTAGTCCTATTGGAGCATAAACCCTACCCTTATAGTTGTCGAGGTTTATGCCTTCTTCAAGTAATTGCTTCTTAAATAGGGTCACCTTTCTCTTACTTCCAAGTAGGCCTACATATCTTGGTTCTGCAAGGATGGCTTGTTTAAATACCTTGTAATCTTCCTCTAGTCCACCATAAACTATTGCAACAAAATCGTTTCGCGATACCTCGGCCTCGAGTAACCCCTTTGCTAGTTCGTTTACAATTATTTTTTCAGCGTAGGGGAATCTTTCTCTAGATGCTATCTCACTGTTTTCATCTATTACTATAACTCTGAAGCTCATCATGTGTGCTAAATCAGCTAGGGGCTTTCCTATATGTCCCGCGCCAACAATAATTATTCTTGGTGCGGGTGAAATAACGTCGATAAACACTTCTAGTTCTCCCCCACATTCTAAGCCGGTGGGAACAGCGTCCTTTGGGATATGGTCTCTTCTAAAAACATATTTTATTTTACGTGGTTTTTCTTCTCTTATAGCCTTTAGGGCTTCAGACACTACTTGTCGCTCGAAGCTTCCGCCGCCTATGGTTCCAAGAGTTGTACCGTCTTCAAATACTAGCATCTTTGCTCCGGGTTCACGTGGAGCTGAGCCTAGTTTGTTTACTACTGTGATCAATGCTACTCTTCTATTATTTTCTATCTCTTCTATGATCTTACTAAATAACTCCTTCATAAATACACCCTTAAGATACATTTGTTTAAATTTGCGTAAGTATCTAATAAAACTTAAACTAGGGGGCTATGTGTCTTGAAGAGATGCTTTGTCTCGCTAGCTTCGCCTATACATGATAAGGTATTAGTAAATAATGTTATTGGAGAAATATTTTCAAAAATAAATAGTGGAGTGGAACTTGAAATTGTGAACAAGGGCCTTATAACAAACAAACAAGATATATCGTTGCAGCTTGCTGATTGTGGTATCATCATTGGTCTGATTGTAACTGGTGGCTCCGAAGAATTAATAATAGAAACGAGTGCATTAGGAAAGCCAACGATATTTATAGCTCATCCAACGATGAATAGTTTACCTGCTCTTCTTGAGGCAAAACCTCTAGCAGAGGAACTTAACAACAAGGTATGGTCTATTTACCTTGATGTAGAGAA
>JALWGO010000162.1 GCA_027038805.1 Thermoprotei archaeon | reverse complement strand
CTTCTAGGATGTCTATTATTTTTAGCTTTAATCTACGGATTAGTGGGTAGAGAGCTGAGGTATCGATGAGATATTTTGCTCTGTAATCGTTGTTGTCCAAGTCTGCTTCCATCCTCTCGGTGGCTTATTTTTCATGTCGTATTTCTTTTACTGTTTTTATCCATTCCTTCTCGTCTAGGCTTCTTAGTGATTCTAGGCCTTCTCTAATAGCCTCTTCTAACTGCTTCTTTTTGCGTTCTTCTATTTCTTTTCTTAGAGCCTTTTCTACAGTCTCTCTGATATTTATGCCTAGTTTACGTGCCTCAATTAGTAGTTCTTCTCTTATTCTAACTGATAATACTCTTGTCGCCACGTATACGCTCCCAAGTATACATAGATTTCTTAGACATTGTTATAAGGATATCTACCTATAAGCTGAACCATTACTTCATTTTTTATCTCATCAATGACTAGTGTATTAGGATTCTTATTAGATGTTTGAGATATGTTTCGGGTGGTATGTCTGTTGGCGGGCTTAGTATGTAGCACATGAGGCTTCCGAAGAAGGTTCTCGCTTTGGTTCTAGTTTCTTCTGTTACCGTGTTGAAGGCTGCTTCTGCTAGCTTCTTGATGTAGTTTGAACATATTTCGCGGAGCCTTACCTCTATTTGGGGATAAATTGTTCTAACAGCCATTGTCTGTAGCATTAGGTTTCTCATCATGGGGTCACTGTATTTCTCCATGTATTTTCTCCCTACGCATTCCAATAGTTCTATTCCCTTGAGGTCGGAGGAGAGGCATTTATCTAGTACGTCTATTGGGAGGCTACGAGTTGCTATTTCTAGTATTAGCTCGTCTTTTGTACGGAAATACCAGAAAATTAAGCCCTTGGATACTCCAGCTTCTCTTGCTATTAGATTTGTTGATGCTCTAAAATATCCGTGGTTAGCAAATACCTTCATTGCTGCTCTAATTATGCGTTCTTTTACGTCCTCAACGTTTTTCTTCACAGATATAGCCCTCAACTAATATTCTAGTACACAATATACAATAATATATTATTATACTTTCAATACAACTGGTAGAACCCATAGGTAGGGTGCCCCAGTGCTCTAAGATAACAACAAATATACTATATTGTATGAATTTAGATTTCCTATCTTTAGGCTCGGATCTCCCGTTATGGATTTATACTTATTTGCTACGGTGCATTGCATTATTTTATTGTTACTAATTCTTCGCTAGTTATAAGTCCATTTATAGTCTTTCACTAATATGCTGGGGATCGTTTTCTGGGATATCTCTAGGATCATGTTTTATCGGCTATCTGGCTAGTTATTTTTAGCAGTAAAGTCTATATATTTTTAGTTTAGCAGGTAATGTAATCATTTATAGAAGAATTTATAAGTTAGGTTAACAATTAATACTAACCGGCCGGACAGTTAATAGGTGATTATTATGGCGGAAAAAACGAGTAAATACACATTGCTACCAAGCTGTAGTAGATACGCGCCAAACCTCATAATAGTTGCTGCATGCGATGGAGCATCAAGTGTAGGACAGATAGGCAATGAAGTAGCAAGAATACTCACTAAGAAATACCCTAATCTAGTAAGAATGTGCTGTCTAGCTGCTGTTGCCTCGGGTTCAAAGATTCACTTGAAGATATTTCGTGACGCTAAGGCCGTTATAGCAATAAATGGGTGCCCGCTTAAATGCGCGTCAAATGTCTTGAGAAAGCAAGGAATAGAACCAGCATACGAGGTAACTATAACGGAACTCGGAGTCCCTAAAGCATCAACTCTTGACTTCGACGAAGAAGTAGCCCATGAAATCGCGTTAAAGATAGCCGAGGAGTTTATATCAAAAATGAAAGAATAGATAATAATAAAAGAATATAGAATATTATAATCACGGCACACGAGGATGAAACAATCTCTTTATCAATAATCTTGTTTTAAATGAGAAGTCGATACTATTTTTAAATAAATGAGAACATCTTGCTTTTTGACAGTAATACCTTAAAAACACCATAGCGTTAATATTGATAGACGGTGATATACATGGTTGTTAGGGTTAGAGTAAAGTATTTTGGTGAGCTCTATGATTTTCTCGGCAAGTTTGAAGACTTAATTATAGTTAGGAAGAATGAAGCCACGTTGAAGGATGTTCTAGAGGAGGTACGTAAGCTTAGACCAGAGTTGAGGTTCTTTGAGGAGCGTGTTCCAATGATGTGGATCTACCTTAACGGTAAATGGGTTAGAGACTTGAATGAAAAGATTGGGGATGGCGATGTTGTCTGGCTTTCACCTGCTTTATATGAGGGTGGTTAGACTATAAGCTAGCTTCATGTCTGGTTTTATACTTGTCTTATATTTGTTCTCTTCTTAGGGTGTAGTGTTTTTGGCTAGTGGATCATGGTTTGCTGGCGGACTAGTCTTTGGGTTACTAGTTGGTATTGTCTTGGCCTCTGTTTTCGGGTTTACGTTGCCTGGTTTAGGTGGTTCTAATGTGGTTACGAGTACTGTTACGGAGACCCTGGTTTCAACTGTTTTAACTCCTACGACTATAACTGTCCCTACTACAGAGACAACTACCTTAACTAGGGTACAAAACAATACAGTTACTATTGTGTCAACGAAAACACTTACATCTATAACAAGGGAGACTGAAACTATAACTACAACGACTGTTCGTGAGGAGAGAGTAACTGAGACGAGTATTTCTCCAACAACTATTACGGTGACAAAGACTACTACTATCACGGTTGGTGAGGGATTTCTCCCACCCACTATGAGGTGTTTCTACCTCTATTCATTTGAGGATGCTAGTTGGGTTAAGGTTTGTACGAGTGTTGGTCCTCTTAGTACTAGTGCTATGAGGCCTATTCCATTGTATCGTGGAAAGGAGGCTGAGATTCTAGCCCCCTTAGTTGCTAATGGGTCTAAGGAGTCTAGTATTAGGGATTTAGCTGATAAATTATGGGAGCTTAGTGGCGGTAATATTGAGTTATTTGCCCATTATGCTTTATGGGCTCTATACCAGTTATCGTATAATAAGACGAGAGCTTACGGATACAATATTGGTGTCCAATATCCCGTCTATACATTGTATTCTGGGAGTGGTGTTTGTATAGATTATGCTGTACTCTACGCATCTATATTGAAGGCTAAGGGCCTCGACGTAGCCCTAATACTTGCTAATGTCACTGGGGATGGAGTGATAAATGCTCCTCACGCAATGGTTGGTGTGAAACTAGGGTCTCCACCACAACTTCCATTAAAGTATCACAGGGTGTTTAATAATGTTAAATTATCTGATAGCATAGTGTATAATGGTAAACACTACTATATAGCTGATCCATCGCCTCCTCCAGGAGTCTACGTGTATAATAATGACACACTAGTACCCCCTACAATGATTTACCCGGCTTTCGTTGGAGAAGATATTTGGGAGAAAATTGATCTAATAGAGGTTATCTCCATAGACCAATGATATCTGGGTCTTATTGGGTAGGGAATAAGTGTTAAAGGGTTGAAAAAAATACATGGGAAAATTATTTTTTCTCTAACTCTTCTATTACTTCACTTGCTCTCTTTAATCCCTCCTCTATTCTCTCGGGAGGCTCTGTTACGAAGGTTACTCTTAGATAACGATTGCTTCCGGGGTGGAAGGCTGATCCAGGTAGCATTACTACGTATTTTTCTTCAGCTATTCTGCGGGCAAACTCTACATCTGTTAAACCTGTTTTCTCTAGGTAGGCGGAGACATCTGGGAATAAGTACATGCCCGCTCTAGGCTTTATTACATTGGCTTCGGGAAGGTATTTTCTGAGAGCGTTATAGGCTGCATCTCTTCTCTCACGGTATTTTGGTATGACTTCTCTTAGATACTTCTCCTTTATTCCTTTCTCAAGGTATATCATTGCTATTTTCTGCGATATATTGGGTGCACTTATCGTGATGTATCCTTTGAGTTTGCCAGCGTGTTTTATGAATTCTTCTGGTCCGAACATGTATCCTAGACGGAAGCCCGGTATTGCTATATCCTTTGAGAAACTATCTATTGTTACCACTACTTCCTCAGCACCTGTGTAGCGTTGGATCCATAGGTGTGAGCCCTCATAGTATATGTGGCGGTAGGCTTGATCGTAGAAGACCCATTTCTTCTTCTCGTAGGCTATGTCTACTATTAGTTTAGCTATATCTTCCTTGATGACACGGCTAGTAGGGTTGCCTGGACTAGCAAATAATACTGCTCTTACTTTCTCGTCGGATAGTTTTTCTTTGATGCACTCGGGGTCGGGTTGGAACTCTGTATCTATTTCCTGCTTGCATACCTCTACTTGTACTCCGTGGATAGTACCTAAGCCCCAGTACACGCTATAGGTTGGAGAGAAGAGTAGTAGTTTCTCGCCTGGATTGAGAGCTGTTAAGACAGCTATGTTTAATGCCTCAGCACCACCAACTGTTACTACTATCTGTTTTAGTGGGTGAAGGTCTAGTCCACCATACTTCTTGATATCTTCTGCTATTAGCTCTCTAAGTCTGGGATACCCCTTGCTTGGAGCATAACAGCAGGTAGCAAAGGTTTGCTCTCTCAACAGCTTGATTAGTTCTTCTATTGCTTCCCGAGCTGGCGGAAAACCTGGTTGCCCAGCATGGAAGCTTATTACATCCTTGCCCTTGGCCTTGAGTTCTAGTGCTAGGTCTACTAGGACTCTATGAGGAGATACGGGTGTTTCTATTGCTCTCCTAGATATGGGGGGAATCATTACTTATCGTGCACCTCTTTTGTGGGTTAAGTTCTAGGGTGGGATATGCGTGGTATTATTTAGAGTAGAGAGACTACAAGATAGAAACATTAATCCGTGTTTAATAAGAGTTTTAGTAGGACTAGTGCACCATGTAGAGGAGGGTAGAGGATTTGAATAAAACCGTAGTAGTGAAGATCTCTGGTAAATGGATAAACCCCGAGAAACCCGCGATAATAGGCGAATACGCTAGAGTGTTAAACAAGTTGCACGGTGAAGGTTATAGAGTAGCCGTAGTGGTAGGGGGCGGGAGAGTAGCACGAGAATACATTAATGCGGGTAGAAGCCTTGGATTAAGTGAAGCCATGCTAGATCTCCTCGGAATAGCTGCTACAAGACTAAATGCAATGCTATTCACAGTCATATTAGACGATCTAGCATATCCGGATGTACCACGCAGCCTTGAAGAATTTCTACAAGCATGGAGTAGTGGCAAAATAGTTGTATGTGGTGGATTCCAGCCAGGACAATCAACTAACGCTGTATCAGCTGTAATAGCTGAGGCTATAGGAGCAAAACTCCTAGTAAACGCTACAACAGTTGAAGGAGTCTACGATAAAGACCCGAGAAAACACCCAGACGCCAAACTACTAAGAGAGCTAACAGTAGACGAACTATACAACATACTTGTAAAAGAACAACACCCCACTGCTGGAGGCTACGAGCTCATGGACCCCATAAGCCTAATGATAATAAAGAGAAGCAAGCTAATAGTAAAAATAGTAAACGGAGCAAGACCCGAAAACGTATACAAAGCCGTAAAAGGAGAAAACCCTGGAACAACAATAAAACCAGAATAAAATAACAAACAATAAATCTTTAAGTAACACACAAAAACACACAGAAACATAGGTGCGGGGGTGCCCGAGCCAGGCTAAAGGGGGCGGACTCAAGATCCGCTGGCGTAGGCCTGCGTGGGTTCAAATCCCACCCCCCGCACCAAAAACAATAATAATCAAATAATATTCTCTATCATTGATCTAGACTCACTAGGAACTCAAGTTAGAAGAACTGGAAAACAATGAAGCAATATTCCCAGAAGAACATGTCTCTAATTCTTCCCGTGTTTTAGGTCATATTCTCTTAGTTTGTCGAGGGCTGGTTTTATCTCGTAGAAGGCCTCCTCTATATCACGCATAGTAAACCTTATAGGCACTAATACGTATCTTACTTTCCCCTTCTTTGATTTCTTCCCCTTACCCTTCTTCCTAGTCATATCTATTACACTCTCTCTAGCTCTACCTTTATTCTTAGGTGCCTCCTTGTTCACACTTATAGTATTTAAGCTTCAACCTCTTTTCAACTCCTTTATGAGACTGAAGACTGGTTTTATCCAAGTTTACGTGAATTTAGGAATCCTAAGTACTTGCTGTAAAGGTATCTTGGATTTCTATAGGAGTGCGAGGTAAGTGACTCGTATGTTATCTATTTTTAGTTCTCTACAATCAACGCATACTCCGATAATAGCTGGTGTTAGCTCGCATAATATGAATAGGTATGGTAGTCCGTCTGGTTCAATGCATGGGTCTAAAGTTATTACTCGTTTTCTATTATTGGAGAGCATGTATAGCTTTACTTCTAAGGCGAAATCGCTAGAATACGATATTACCTCTATAGACTCTATTCTTCCTTCATAGGCTTCTTCAGCCCATGGTATTAGTTTCTCAATGACGCGGGATATTACTTTGAAGCATAGATCTATAACTCTATTGTCCATTTCTAGAAAGTTTCTTATCTCTCCAACTTTTTCGGAGGCAAACTCCTTACGGAGAGGATCATGTGATAACCATAGGGATGTGAGGAGCAGTAATTCGAAGTCTCTTCCATATTTTTCTCTAAGCTCGCGGACAAGCTTTATTGTAGAATCATTAGCGTAGTCTTCAAGGAACGCGTGTATATAGTATTCTATATAGTTCTCTAAGGAATTATCCAAGTTTATGGGCCACCCCTTTAATACTAATATATTTAAAATGTTATGGGAACTGGGGGCCAAATATGGTGGAAACCAGTGAGAAGTGGTCTAGGATAGCATACTGGGTTTCGCTCATTACCAGTGCTCCCATAGTAGCAGGCTTGGTTTACTTGTGGATTGGGTTTACGACTGGTGTTTACTGGTTTGGTTTGCTCGGTTTTGTTCTCGGGTTCTTCCCTCCAGCAGTCTATGTATGGTTTCTGCTTAGGAGGAAGATTGTTGATAGCTGGTTTGTTAACGAGCGTATGCTTCGAATAGGCCCCTTGATGCTATCTCTTACTGGCTTTATTATCTTGTTCCTATTGTCTCTTGTCTACGGGTTTAGGGTTTTCAATATGCTTTCTTTCGCCTATGTATGTAATACGATTATAACTCTTTCTATTACTTTGCGGTGGAAGATAAGCATACATATGTATGGTTTAACTGGTCCTTTAACCTTTCTATTATTACTCTACGACTCGATCACCTGGGTATGGTTTCTACTCGTACCCATTGTAGCATGGGCTAGGCTTAAGCTTAGAGCCCATAGCCTAGCCCAGATTATTGCTGGTGGAGTACTTGGCGTCTTGTTGACTATTATAGAGGTAGTCGTCTACAATAATCTATTATTCCCCTAAACCCCTACTCGTTAATGGATGAACCGTCTTATTTGAATGGCTGAAAATAATGTTAGTCGACGCTAAGATAACGAGAGCCCAACATCGTGGCAGCAGATTTGTTCTTAGAGATGTTTTTCTAAACCTGGGGGAGGGGGAGAGCGTACTAGTAGTGGGGAGTAGTGGTTGTGGTAAGACTACTCTCCTACTAGCCATGACTGGTGTCTTAAATAATCTTCTTGAAGGAGAAGTTGAAGGTTATTCCAGAATAGGTGGAGTCAATCTCTTAGAACCAGAGGGGTTTAGGGAAGTTGCTAGACTAGTTGGAGTTGTGTTACAAGATCCGGATAAGCAGATAGCCATGCCTACCCCCTACGATGAAGTGAGCTTTGTCTTAGAGAACCTCGGCTTCAACGATATAGAGGAACGCACTAACAGAATACTGGGCACGTTCGGTTTAACCGGTAAAGAATTTGTAAGTATTGAGAAACTATCGGGTGGGGAGAAGAGGAGGCTTACTATTGCTTCAGCTATAGTACATGATCCACCCATAATATTGTTTGACGAACCAACTGCCTCAATAGACCCCTGGGGTGTGAGAGAAGTTAGAAAATACTTTAGGGAACACGTTAGTGGTTTGGGTAAGGCTTCAATAGTAGTAGAACATAAGGCTAAGTACTTCCTAGATCTTGTAGACGAAGTAATCCTCTTAGAGGATGGAGTAATTAGGGCTCGTAGGAGGATAAGCGAAGTAGATGAAGCCTTCCTAGAATACCTAGAAGAACACGGAGTAGACGTTAGAAGCCCCATACTGATAAGAGAGCCTAGGAAAGATGCTGGGAGAACAATACTAGAGACTCGTGGATTAACAATAGGATACAATGGACAACCAGTAATAAGTGGAATAGACTTCGAGGTACATGAGAGAGAAGTCGTCGTAGTAATAGGTGCTAATGGTAGCGGTAAGACCACCTTCCTGAAAACTATTGCTGGAGCACTAAAACCAGTTGCAGGCGAAATAGTCTTCCACGAGGAGAATCCAAGAGTCTTCTATGTACCGCAAAACCCCGACTACATGTTTATCCATACCCGAGTTAAACGCGAACTAGACGACTTGTATAAGAGGAGTGGTAGAATATTCATTGAGAAAATATTTAGTGAAGCACCATGGCTTAAAGGCTTACTAGACATGTCTCCACACCGCTTAAGCCACGGTCAGCGTAGGTGGCTTGCATTAACCATAGCCCGCGGATATAATCCCAGCATAGTATTGCTTGACGAGCCTACTACGGGACTAGACCTTAAACTATATAGGCATGTAGTAGAATGGATAAGAAAAATCGTTAAGGAGAAACGTAGTATAATAATAGCAAGCCATGACCCACGAGTAATCGCTGACCTAGCAGACCGAGTATACCTCGTAGAAAACAATCGTATGCGAGAAGTAAGCCTCGAGTACGGGTTGAAATGGCTTGAAGAGGGATTCAAGTAAATGCCCCGAGTATCCCCGGCCACATGGTTCATCTATTCACTAATAATGACTGCCCTCGCCTTCACTATTAGAAGCGAGATAGCATTAATACTACCAGCAATACCTAACTTCATATTAGGGCTCATACTATCTTTAAGGAAAAAGTATTATCTCTTCCCCATAGCCTTCCTATTAGCTGTATGGGCATTATTCCTCAACGCCGTGTTATTTGTTAACTATGGTGAACCAGTAGTAGTTGTCGGACCATTAGTGATAAGATCTAACGCCCTATGGGCTACATTGATCGTAACGGTTAGGATAATGACTATTACTGGTGCAGCTATGATATTTGTTTCAATGATTAACCCAAGAGAACTAATAATATCACTTGAACGACAACTAGGCTTACCTAAAGGACTAGCCTTCGCCCTATCTCTTGCTCTAAGACTCATACCGCTCATGACCTACGATTACCACGAGATATTGTTCATACGTAGACAGCGCGGCTATAGAACAAAACTCATCATACCCACAGATGTTATAGGAGTACTCTTACCCTTAGTAGCAGTAGGCATTGATAGAGCTTACTGGATAGGTATTGCTGCAGAGCTTAGAGGCTTCCAGCTTAGGAAGAGGAGGTTTAACCCCAAGTATACGTTGTGGGATCTCCTGGTCATAGCCGCGGCTATAGCCCAGACTATTGTCTCATTGGCTATTGTTTTCCTACACTAACCCCACTAGATCATTATTTCTAGGAAAAACATATAGCCCCAAACACAAATAATTTTCAATGAAGAATTATAGTAAATCCCCTAATAAGCCCTGAGGGAAATGCACTATGCCCGCACGGAGGTATACGGCTATAGACTTCGCCATACTAGCTGTTGTCGCAGTAGTAGTGGGCTTGATCTTCTTCTTCATTGAAATACCATATGAGGTTACAAAAGCAGCTGCAGGCAAAATGGTGGCAAGAATAGTCTTCTACGGACTATGGTTTATAGGGGGCCCGCTAGCTGGTTCACTAATACGTAAGCCTGGAGCAGCCTTTCTAGGAGAGTTTCTTGGAGCTCTAGTAGAAGGTATATTGCCCACGATATATGCCTCATCAGTACTAGTCTATGGTGCAGCTCAGGGAATAATGTCGGAGATAGCCTATGCCATACTAGGCTACCGTAAATGGGGTATAGGTGCTGGAGTCCTAGCTGGAGCCCTACCAGCACTAGTAGTACCCTTCCTAGACTACCTGCTATGGGGTGCCACTATAACAGACGTAATGCTATGGGTATACATGCTTGGAGCAATGATCAGCGGCGCCATCTATGGAGCAATAGCAGCATTAATAGGGAATACTCTAAGAAGATGAATACCCCACCATATTTCTCCTCCTTTCTTTTTCCTAACCAGCAGCATCCAAGAAGGGCTATAGGGAATAAAAGTTTGCCTAGGGCTTCAGTCTAACACCACAGCGTGGACAATAAATACTATCAGCTGGAATACTTGCTCCACAGTAAGGACATATAATCATAGAATTGACTTTACTCTCACCACCACCATTAACTAAGCGTTGACTCTGACCCATGGGTTCCGTGTGAAACTGTTTCTGAACCCCCTGGGCTAGCTCTGAGCCCGGAAACTGCATGTAGTATCCCTGCCCCCGTAATACTCTTTGATCCACCTGGTTCTGCCCACCTAGACTATTACCACCGTTACGATAGGGCTGGGATAACATGTTTTGCCCCATATTATTCAGAGGATTCTGGGGGAGATAGGCTCCACCTTGCCCTGGAAGTACGGGTTGTGTTATTGGGGGCTGCTGGTAGGGTAGCATTTGAGGTAGGACTTGCACCTGGGTTGGGGGAACTGGTTGGAAACCGTTTCCAAAAGCAGCAGTATACTGTAGGCGTAGGTCTTCTTTAAGCAAGTGTGTATAGACTTGGGTAACCTTTACGTCACGGTGGCCGAGTAGTCTCTGAACAGCTATAAGGCTCATACCCTTCCTCAACGCCTGTGTAGCGAAAGTATGCCTCAGCACATGGGGTCTAATCTTCCTGGGGTCAAGGCCAGCCCTCTTTGCAAGCGACTTCAACCTCTTATACAAGCCACTATAGCTTAAACCCAAAACCCTTTCATCCAAGCTCCTAGGCTTCTTCTCATTAAACCATACAATCAATGCCTGCCTAGTTAGGGGGCCATAGAATACTATTCTCTCCTCACCATACTTGGCTGCACGAACCCTTATCTCACCACTATTAAAGTCGATATCCCTCCACCTCAGCTCCAAGGCTTCTTGCGCACGAAGCCCCGTCTCAACAAGTAAGGC
>JALWGO010000161.1 GCA_027038805.1 Thermoprotei archaeon | reverse complement strand
CCTCCTCTTCTCACCCACACTCCTGTGCAGGAAAGTTAAGAGAATGATATGCGAGAACTCCTCAATACCCTCCAAGCCCTCCTCGTATTCGGGGAAAACCTCTACAGTACCCTCAACACCACTCCAAGCCTTCTTAACTTCTTCATCACTTAGATCAACGTGTACTACTCCTATAGGCTTCAACACGATATCCATGAACCAGAAACACCCTCCACAAAGAAGGACAGAGCCACGAGACTATATAAGGATACGTTGAACACATGGAGGAAAAGACTATCATCCCACTAGGATCCTTCCCAACCCTTTGCTTAGAGGCTGGGAGGCTTCCAGTGGTCTACTAACCCTATATGCTCTCGTAAAAAACTCGTAACTTTACCTGGGATACTGTTGTCCCGGAGGAGGCTGTTGTGGATATTGTTGATACTGTGGTGGCGGCTGATAATATTGTTGTCTCATATAAGCTGACTTAGCTAATACTTCATCAGCATATATTTCGCTAGATACCTTTAGAAAACTCGCAAGCCCGCCAAGGCTTATGAGAGCCCCACCTATTATTATCAGTATAAAGCCTCCGACAAGCGCCGCTACACCCACTGCTTGATGCTGCGAACTAGTCATATATGCTGGTCCTACTCCAGCCATCCCTGCTCCAGCTGCTATCAATATTCCCCCTATTATCGCCCATACTATGGTGAAGGCAACTATCTTTAATGCCCCCTTAAAAGCCGTTCCCCAACCAGTCAAATCACTCCTCCCCACTTTAAGTACACTATTCGAAATCATAATATAAAAGCCTTATATCACTAATAATATATAATATATTTAACAATAATTCAAATAAAATATAATAAGAGAAACTAGCAATAGAATTGCTTTACAATAATACATACTTAATCTTTACCACATGAGTAGTAGTTTACAAACCGGAAAATACATTATTCTTTGATTTAGTAAAAACTATGGGGCTACATGCTAGTATGGGGGCTGGGTTACGAATTCCATCCATGTACCCTTATATTTTGAATATTCATCTGTATAAGGTACTGTGTATATCTTCTTTCTCTTATTATCGACTGTATAGTAGCCTTCTAGAAGATAGTATTTCTTTAACGCGCTAACAGTGTCTTGGGGTGATATACCGTTTTTAGGTATTATTGTTACGAGTGTTGTTCCTGTAACCTCGTTTACACCAATATTGCCTATTAATGGTATTTTGGATAGAGTCTCTGCTGCAAGATATAATGGTGTTTTTTCTTTGGGTCTCAGCGCTACTACAAATATATAGTCTACATTGTATAGCCAGGACCTCCTTAATACTAGTCTATCAATAATTTTTTGCTCCATTATATGTCTAAATCTGCGAAAGACCCTATCATATTTAACGCCTATGGTCTCAGATATTTTCTTAAGACTCTGCATAGCGTTCTTTTGAAGCTCCTTTATTATGAATAGATCTATTAATGAGAAGTTTTTTAGCTTCTTATCTACTATTATATCCGGTTCGCCTTCTATAATTGAGAGTCTTCTATCTATTTCGCTTGGTAAGTCTATGCTAAGCTTATAGTCGTAGTAATATTCCAGTAGCCTTGGTCTTGGATCATATTCGTATGATACTATGAAATAATAGTTTATCTTGCTTTTATCAAAGGCTTCTAGAATCTTGTCGGGGCTAGCGGTAAAGGGTAGGTAGTAGGATAGAAGCATTCCGTAGGGGATGAGACTTGCCTTTAATGCTAGATAATTTCTAGGATAATGATCTATTACATCGTTTAACACTAGTATAAGTTTCCTTAACCCAAGACTATAGTAGTTTACCTGTGCACCGATAATATATCTCCCATTAATCCTGGAATTAACTATAAACGATATATTACTCCTTGAATAAGAATAACCCCTCTTCCTAAGGAAATAATATAGCCTAGCCACTGTAATCGGTATGTTATTTGACTCCAGGATAGCGTCAAGCACTATGAGTTCACGGTAATCTACATCTTCTGCAATAAAAACCATCTCCTCTTTCTCCCATAATATATTGCTAAAACCCAGTATATTAAAGATACCACTGTTTTACTCTGAGTTAATCACCCAGTTACTTATATGTTAGAACAATGTGAGAACATGAAGAAAATTCTATTAAACAAGTGGTTCTGGGTAGCAGTCTTCATACTAATAGTAGCGGTAAAGAAGGCAATAATCGTACTAGCAAACGGTACGATCCAGCCCGATGAAGGAGATGAAGAAGACGGTTCAGATACGCCATTCGGTTTCTAAGCAAGAATAAGGCTATTACAAGCGAATTATTGAAAACATTATTAGCGAGGTGATAGTTCAAATAAACTATTTTTATCTACCTTCTCTTCACAGCTGCTGCTACAAGCAATATTACAGCCACTAGTATCAGTAATCCAAGTATTAGTGCTTCGGTTTCCCCTAGCTTAAGGTCTATGAATGGTATAGTAATTACATTACCATTGGCTTGCTGTACTTTATTGTTGTTTCCAGCCTGCTGGGTTGAAGTATTCGTTATTGGTGTAACTGTTGCAGTCTTAGAAGTAGTCGTCGATTTTGTAATCGTTGTAGTAGTTGATGTCCTCTTCGTAGTTGTTATAGTAATCTTAGTTGTTGAACTTGTTGTCGTCTGAGTTGACGATGTCATAGTAGTCTGTGTTGTCGTTGTTGTTGTGGTTGTAGTTGTCGTCGTCTGAGCCGTAGTAGTTGTAGGAGAAACCGTTACAGTAGACGTAGTAGTGGTTGTAGTATTTACTGGCATAGTTGTAGTTACATTGATTGCTGGTGTCGTCGTATTAGTGTTGGTGATATTGTTTATTGTCTGGTTTATCCTGGTTACTGTTGCTATTAGTGTATAGGGTGTGAAGTGGGTTGTGTTTGCTGTCGCGTAGTTGTCTTTCAGCGTTGTTGGTAGTTTAATCCATGTTTTATTGTTGTAGTCGTAGTAGGCTATTGATAGGTTTACAATTGTGTTATTGTCTGTTTTCAACATTTGAATAGTCTTGTTATTGTATGTTATCTCTATTGTTATTGGCTTATTGAACGTTATTCCGCTGGGACCTATGTCTACTACTGGTGCTATTATATAGGAGTTCTCGGGTAGTGCTGGCGGGATTCTTATTGGCTTGAACTCTAGTGTTCTTGTTGGAATGTTTGTGTCTTTACTTATCTTTAACGTCATGTTTCCTACATCGCCTACTAATACTATGTTGATGCTTCTATCTATTCTATTGCTTCTAATAATACTCGTCAGGTTTAACACTATTCTCCGCGAAGGCAAGGTATTTAACGGCACTATTAGCTTGCTTATACCAGCTAGATCCTTCTTTTTCAACGATACAATTATCTCGTCAGGTGATCCTAGGAGCTTGTATGCAGTCCTATTGTACTTTAACTGTAGTGCTATCCCCTTTGCCTCAATGATTACTGGTTTAGGCTTAAGTGGCTTAGCCCTCACTATTATCTTTACTGGTACTAGCATGGAGTTCGGGTTATCTACTGATATATTCAATGTTATCTTTGACGCATTAGCTATTATAACATTGTATATTTTCCCCTTATGCTCCCCTAGTACTAGTCCATCACTATTAACAACTACTCTTGGTGTACCCTCCCCTGATATTATCGTTACTGCTACCTTACCCTTCTTTATATCACTTATATCGTATATAGCATGGCCTTTGCATGGCACTATTATTGTATCGTTTACGAGTAGTTTAGTATAGTTTACTAGACTGTGCATAATAGACTGGTATTCTTTTGCTACCTCCTCTGATACCTTTATCCCCTGCAGCATCACTGTAGTTGTATAGGTTTTCGGTTTTTGATCCAAAAGCCCTACTATTAAACCGAGATCTCTTGGAGCAATCCCAGCGTATATTACGTGGAGACTCCCTACATCGTATCTCGTCGCTATTGCGAGATTATCGTTGCTTCTAGCAATAATCTTTGCTCTAGGCTTACCTACTAGGATTTTTATTAGATCACTTGATACTGGTATTTTTACGCCGTCTACTATTAGTTTTCCTCTAATATAGGTTGCCTTTGCTAGAGACTCATATATTTCCGGGAGACTTCTCAGCGATGATTTAACTTTTTCTACTAGTTTACCTACATTTAATCCTAGTTGACTTGCTAGTAAATTGTAGCGACCTAATGATATGTTAAGCGATAATATGTTTTTGAGCAAGTTGCTCATTCCAGCATAGCCGAGCTGCCATCCGGCATGAACAGTTGAATTCGCCGCGTATACTATTTCCCCGTTAGCTAGTGTTAGCGGGCCAGTCCACTCTATCCATGGTATTGATAATAGAGTGCTTGGATAGACTTGTGAAAATATTCTAGCCGCTACATAATAATCTATGAGCCCTGAAGCCTGTAATAAAGTGTAGAATACCGTGCGGTTTCCACCTATTATTGCTGGATCTAGGAGTGATTGTGGTGTTAATACTATTGTTATATTATGATTGGCTGCATAGTTTATTATGGCTTCCACTTTACCCTGACTTTCGCTGATTAGGGGCGTAGTTATTATTATTGCCTTAGGCTTCACTTTGTCTAATAGGCTTGGATCTGGGAGCCGGCTTACTATATAGGGCTTGTACTTCTCTATTACTCCAGTATAATTGTATAATAGGTTCTTGTAACCACGGTATTCTTCTCCGAGACTAGCTAGCCCGTTATAGTAGTCTGATAGCCCGGCTATACCCATGGATGCTAGTAGGCTTCCAATACTTGCGTAACTGTTATCGTTTACGATATAGTTAGTGTACTTGAACAAGGGGTCTACTATTATTATATTAGACTTATTGTTCACTCCCATTAATACTGCTATCTGGCTACTACTCTTCTTACCGTCAGAATCTACTGCTACCGCCTTGACTCTAATGGTCTCGCCTGGCTTAGAGACTGGGACTATTGTATCGTATACTTTGAGTGGAATAGATGGAGTTGGTATCACTATAGTGTAGTTTCCTAGACTGGCTTCAATATCGTGGATTATGTCTCGAATCTTAGATAACGATATCTCGAGGTTGGATGTAATCTTGTCTTTCTTAAGGCTTAGACTAATATTACCGGTATCATTGTAAGCATAGGCTTTAATCCTATCTAGGCTCCAGTCATCGAAAGCGAGTACTTTGAGAGATATATTTGAGGGTGCGTCAACTAGTTTTATATTGTCTACAACACTGTAGTCCTCATCGAGTAATAATACTATTGGCTTAAGCTTATCCGTATAATTAGATGGTTGGACATTATATGTTGTCGAATAAAGTGTTTCACCACCAGTAGCCTTTATGCTAACCTGAACACTTGATTTCACTATTATCCTTAGATCACCCGGCATGGTTGGCTCTGATGCTTTAGCTACAGTATATATTGACGGTAATCCTGGGATAACCCCCATATACCAGTTGGCTCCTAAGTAGAACATTCTTTGATTGAAGACTACCTTATAGCTTGCTCCATGGATTCCTAGTACGTCTTTAACCGGATACAATGTTACCTTTACTACACTACCCTTACTGAAGAATGGTATTGAGAGATTACCGTAATAGTCGAATACTCCGTCATTATTCGTATCATAGTATGCTTGAACATAATATGCTCCGCCCCATATGTAGAACGTTATATAGCCCCATTGATTAGTGTATCCAGCCCCTACTTCCCCTAGTCCGACTTTATATATTCTAACAAATGCTTTAGCTACTGAAGTATCATTAGGGAATACTACGTGAACGTTTAGATTACATGTCCCGTGCGGCACTATTTCAGTTGTATCTACTACTAATCCCGTATCTAATGTTATGTTCATTACAGCCTCTAGTGTTAGGTTCTCTCTACCAGCTGCTTGAACGAAGTAGTAGACAGGCTCATTGCTGTAGACTAGGGTCTGGGGGTAGCGGTCTACTGCTTGAAGGCTTGCTTGAGCGTTTACTGGCATACTTATTAACGGCGTTATAAATGATAATACTAGCAATAATATCATAAAATACGATTTTTTGGCACGCAACATAAAGTATTACCACCTCTTAAACTTAGCTTAACCAGGCCGAGATTATAAGTGTTAGTAGGCAACAAAGAGACATAAAGGAGAAGACAAGTCCCCCTGAAGGGCTAGGGAAAAGTTATACTGTAACAGTATAAATTGGTTCTATGATCCCTATATTCTAGGACTAATAGTCTATCGTCAATCCATGTACTCCTAACTGGTCTTAGAGACGTATACTTCCAGGCGAACTCGTTTCCCCCCAACAATATGATTGCACTATAATATGTCGTTGAAGAACCGTTGGCTACCGCATAGTCTAGTAAGAGATATGGTCTCCCTCCAATACGTTTAAGATTGTTTAAACCTATGATTACCCCCTTTACTATTGTCTCTCCCATTACATCACCGTTAGATTTAACCAGTATTATCTTACTGGAGGAGTTCTCGTTTAATAAGGAGAAGGGTGTTCCCACGGCTACAGCTATGTCTTCTCCATCAAAAGATGGCTTGAAGTCTACTATGCTCTTATTCTCATATACTATGGTATAGTTCCATAACCCGTTATCGCTCTTATAGACTCTAATTACTTCTCCAATACCGAGTCTACGTACGAGTAGATAGTATTCTTTCCACGTGTTCTCTAACTTTACTATCCTACCGCCGATATCCTTTACACCTAGTAGAATAGCGCCATCATTATAGTCTAATACTAGTAGTGTTCGGCCGGAGGCAACTGCTATAGTATTTGTAATAGAGTTCAGCGATAATAGGATGTTGTTGAACTGTATTGAGGGGTTTATGCTAAACGTTTTATTCCACTCATAGGCTACTCTATCGTTATTGACGTATATTTTTGAGACGTGTAGCTGTCCTTGGGGGTCTAGGCTAGCTAAAATAAAGGAATTAGACTCGATGCCACATGTTATTGTAGCATTGACTGTTTCCGAGTCTTCTAGATCCCATACTAATTTTCCATTACTATCATATACTCTTATATCTGCAGCCGTCCCACCAGCCTCAATCCTATAAGATGATACAGCTGTAAAGCTCTCATTACCTAAACTTAGTATTGCAACACCAGTTACAACACTATTGTTCTCGGATAACAGCGTCCTAGGCTTGCACGAGAACCCAGAAAACAGTATCCTAGAGACAAGCAACGAGCCATTCACATTGCTTTGGACCAGTATCCTCCCCTCACTATTAATGCACGAGTTAATCATTCTCAAGCGGCCAGTAAAGCTAGTATTATTTATAAGAGATACTGCTGGCTTGAGAGGCTCCATCGTTAGGGTAAAGTATATGAATAACACGCCAACTACAACTACTAGTATAGATGCAATGAGAATCCGCTTATCCAATAAGTATCCCCCATTAACCTTAATCTAGTTGACAAAGGATAATATAGGTATCACTATTATGCTAGTTCAATGTCTTTTAAAAAATAATCGTGTACTACGCCGTTCTCGAGTTCAACGTGCATATATATTATAATCCATTCATTAGTATTCGGTAGTTTAACTATATCGAATTCTATACCTATTGGATGTGAGCCATAAATGCCTGCCCACTTATCATACTGGTGCTCGTATCCCCTACCACTCTCTACTTTAACATGTCCTGGAAAGTATACGTAGACTTTGAAGCCTGTAACTGTTTCTCCATCTAATCGTTCTACTATGCTTTCAGAGTATATCCTAGTATAATTGTTAGAGGATACAAGAAAACTGTCAATGCTAACTAGGTCTAAGAAACCAACTATATCCCTGAGCTCGTGTTCTCGGAAAGGCTCATTTAAAAACTTCTGCATACTCTTACTTAGATTATCTTTATCAGTTATAGACAGCTCGTCATCTGCGTATGTTATATTAACTATGTTACCAGTATCGTTTCTTAATACAACACTATATGTACTATTGCTAGTAGAATTCATAAAACTATCATATTGTGTCCATTTACTTATTGAGACATCGTATACTATGTGATTGCTCTTAGATTTATCCTTGTTAACACAATACTTTATATAAGTATACTTGTACACAGTACTATTACGTTCTATGTGAATATAAGTATACTTTGCGAAGACTCTAACGATATCAACTGGTGAAATCGGCTCATATAATTTAAGGCTCGTGCCGTGGAGTATAGTCTTAGTTGGTCTAACATGATATTTTTCTAAGGGTACTGTTGATAAAACAAGTATTGTACAAATTATCACAAATGCTATTGATGCTATAACCAGCAATTTCAACCTATTATTTAATATCACTAATCTTCCATCTCTATCTTTCTCTGCCAGGTAACTATATGTTCTGCTAGGTATATATTAGTACTGTATAAAAACTATACGCTTCCGTATATAGTGTATAATCAAAAATTATTCTACGCCTACTAGATCAATAGATCCTACTTCCCTGAGGTTTCCGTCGGATACCACTAATTTATCGTATCCCATAGCGTATATGTAGTCCCCTATGTATAATGCTCTCCCCGGGTAGCTTAGAGGAATGTATCCTTTGACCGCCAGCTTACCTGTATCTGGGTCTATTATTATCATATAGATCCCCGAACCCATTACACGGTATATCGGTATGAGCATGTAGTTTTTCTCATAGTTTAACACGAAGGCGTGGTGGTCGTAGAGTATTGGTGATGTAATATAACCGTCTTTTAACACTATGGTTGAAGCCTCCTTAATGTCTTTGAGATCTGTTGCATTGAAGACGCTTATCTTTAATCCGAGTGGTCGCCCGTTTTCATCTGTTTCAATTCCTATGCCGATTAGTAGGTTGTTCTTGTATGGGTGAAGGTATTCACTGTAGCCCGGTATCTTAACGTATCCTATGATCTCCGGGTTTTCCGGATCCGATAGGTTTATTGCAAAGAGGGGATCTATTCTCCTATAGGTTACTAGGAATAATATGTCTCCCATAAAGCGTGCTGAATATATTTGCTCTGATGGTGCGATGCCTTCTAGTTTACCCACTACTTCTAGGTTCCCATCTAGGATATAGACGTTATTTACTGGATTGAACTCTATGTCTATGTATGGAGTATAAGTGGTGTTTACTAGTACTGGTTTCATAGAAGTTGTTGCTACTCGGAAATAATCCTTGTATTCATCCATAGCGAACTGGTCGAGTATTCTACCCGGTACCTTGCCTACTGCTACTAGCTTTAGCTCTAAGTCTTTGACTGCGAGCTTGTAGATATTTGTTTCAATTGTATAGTATTCTCTAGCTATCACGTCATAGACTTCTTTTATTACTTCTACTTTCCCATCTCGGGGTAAGCTGTTAAACCATTGCCATAGCTTCTCAGATAACTCGTCTAGCATGAAGGGACTTATACTTGTATTATTTGATAGTATTTCTTCTACTTTTTTAGCTAGTTCTCCTGAGAGTCTCGGTAGTATTTTCTCTAATATACTTCTCAACATGGCGTCGTAGTTGTGGTCTTTTTCTACTAGGATGTATAGGTTGTTTTTAGACATGTATATGTGGCTTGTATAATCCTGTATTATTGCTTGTCCATTATATTTACCCGAGTCTACGTCTAATGCTAGTATCGTAGTGTAGGTGGGGTTTACTGGAGTATTGTTAGCGATATAGTATATCTTGTCCACCGATATTTTCTCGTCATTGATTTCGGGTACTAGGATATTGTACTTGTTTTCACGGTAATCATATATCTTTGCGGGCATGACTGTTAGAACGTATAGGTAGTTGTCTATCATTCTAGACGTTATATAGTCTCCACTTATACTAATATTGTATACTAGTTCGGGATTACTTCTATTGTCTATATTGTATACTAGTGTTATGGTTTTCTCGAACCCTATTGAAGGGATAATTACTGGTACTGGAGTACTTGGAGCTGGCGGGGGAGGGGTCGTTACCGTAACAGTGGTTGTCGTTATGTTTATACTGGTATTGTTGGCTCGTTCTTTGGGGACTTGTACTGGTATTGTTACTTCTTCTGGTAGTGGTAGTATCTTGTAACTGTGTTCTTCTGCTATTATTATTAGCTTGTCTCCACGAACATATAGTCCCCTTACATTAATGTCTCTCTTAACTATCACATCACGGGTACTATTGGTTTCACCTAAGCTATGGTTCCCACTTACTCTGATAATTGAGGTTATCTTTAACTGGTCTGGGGGGTAAGCTTTGATAACGTATACTTGGTTTCCTCTAGCAACGTATATGTATTCTCCATCAGTTTTAACGATATCTGCTTCATCAACACCACTTACCTGTACATTAGTTTTAGAATAAGAAGCCTCTACATCTACACCCTTACCGGGTTCTTGGACTCCCTGAGTAGGCCCTGTGACTGGAGGATTGGCTGTAGCGGTTACGGTAAGTGTTGGTGTTCCAATATATGCTATCGTCGGAATACCTACGAATACGTCTACGTGTCTGTTCCCTAGGGTTTCCTTGAGGTATTCTGCTAGTTCGCTATAACTGTTAAAGGATTTTAGGATACTCTTGTCTTCTACTAGTTCTCGCGAATAATTAATGGGCTGCATAGTTGTCCCTGTGTTCTCACTGGATACTCTACTTGTGTTTACTAGCGTACTAGCTGGTGTTGTAGTGGTATTGGCTACTACTTGGTTCATGTTACGGTTCTTGGCATAGTTTACATAAGCTACTGTAACGGCTATAATCAATACTATTGACGTGATTAATAGTATGCTTCTCTTCATATGTGTTACACCTCTATTTCATAATGTATTCTTTCTTTTCTAGATAAGACTATACATTAGAACATCAAGGAGTTGAGCGTCGTATTGCTTGTTTCTACGGTCTCGAACATGTTTGTACGTGTTTTAGAGTAATTGAGCTAAATATTTAATTTACCTTTAACACTAGTTTACATAAGATAGGATTGCTGGTGGATTAGGTATGCCTAGGTTTCCCATAGATAGTTCTGATCGTAAGCCTATTGGTAGGCGTGGTGAAACTGTTTCAGCTATAGGTATTGGTACGTGGGCTATAAGAGACTATACTAGAGCTGAAGATGTATTAGTTGAGGCAGTTGAACTCGGCTTAGATCTTATAGATACTGCTGAAATGTATGGTTGGGGTCGAGCTGAAGAACTTGTCGGGAGAGTTGCAAGGCGTGTTGGTAGGGATAACGTGTTTATTACTAC
>JALWGO010000160.1 GCA_027038805.1 Thermoprotei archaeon | reverse complement strand
TGTCTAAGCCCTCTAAAACAAAGGAGCTCAAAATAATTACTAGGCATGTAGTAACAATAGATGATGTGGCAAAGGATCCACGTAAGCTAAAACTATTATACCTCGTTGACGCTTTGGGAGAGATTTCCGAGAAAGCTCTACAATACCTAGTCTACTGGCTTAAGACGGAGAAACAGTTGGATCTAGGATACGAGTTCCTCGTAATAGGTAATGTTCCCTCAAGCAAGGAGCTGAAAATGGATATAGTAGCCCTACTGTACGTTGGAGCACTAGAAACTAATCCAAGGAACAAGAAGCTTAGAGTAACTAGTGTGGGCAAAGAGTTATTGGAGAAAACAGTTACCGAGAACTTGAAACCAGAATTCGATAGAGTAGTAGCTGCTGCTAAAGAACTCGAGGCCAAGGTTAAGTCTATTGACGCTGAAGTAGAATTAACGATTAAGATGTTGAGGCAGAGTATGAGGAGGCGTAGGAGGAGAAGATTTATTTAATCTCCCTTGGCTAATGTTTCCTATTCTCCATATAATTATCTTTACTAAAATGTTTCGAATTATAAGCTATTATTGAATAACCCTTGCTTGACCGCATTATAATATGAGTGTTATATTATAGTGCCTATTCTACGCCTACGCGATATTTCTTCCTCGCTCTCGCTAGGTTTTGCCCATAATAGTGGGTTTACCTTACCCTCTCTTATCAATTTCTCCATGTGCTCCTTAAACTTGCTTGTATGCTCTATGTCTAGTTCCAATAGTTCTTCGAGTATCCTCCACACACGCTCCTGTACTTCTACAAGGTATTCGCGGGGCATGTGGCTTATTATTATTGGATCCTGGAGCCACTGGTCGAAGGCTTTTATGGTCTTCATTATGTGCTGGAAGGCTGTACGGGTAGCAACTATTAGGTCTAGTCTATCGGATTTCTTTAATTCTTCTTCTACCTTCTTTACTGTTTCCAGCATTTTCTTCTGCATTTTAACCCATTCGTCTAGGTTTCCTAGAAAGGATCCAGTAAGAGACATTTCTATCAGACCTGGAGTGAGACCTGCTTCCTTCTAGTCTGTTATGGTACATGTAGGGTAAAAAGGACTCCGCTCCCCTAATAGTTATTTTTCACTGGATAGATTGTAGGGTTTTCCCTCATATAGTATTTTCTCGGGGATTTTACTAGAGTACTTTCTTAGGAATATTAGGTCTTCTTTCCTGTTCCTAAGCTTATCAGGTAGCATACGTGGTATCCGTTTTATTATCGGGTACCATCTCCCACAGTTCTCACAGTATAATAGGCCAGTAACTATTTCGTATCTAATACATTGCTCGCATGGTGGTTCTTCTTTTAGTTCTTTTAATGGTTTTTCTAGGAAGCCGCAGTAGAGTTCACAGTATGGTTTCTTTAAGTCTAGTTTACGGTCGTATTCTTCTCTTTCAAACACGTATAGTTTTAGTGGGAAATGCTTACACTCGGGGCATGCTAGAATGTCTAGTAGACGGTACTTCAATTCTCCTTCACCGTTTCCTCAGCTATTTTTACGAGTTGTCTTGCCAGTTCTTCTGCTTTCTCCTTATCTTTTGCTTCAACCATTATTCTTAATAGGGGCTCGGTTCCACTTGGTCTTACAAGGAACCAGTAGTCTCTGCCAAATACTTTTACTCCATCAATTGTCACCATGCGGTGGTCCTTGTAGAGTTCTTTTACTTTTTCAACTACTTTTAACGCCTTAGACCTGGGCATGGGTACTTTAGTCTTCACGGGATAGTATTTTGGAAGCTCATCGTAGAGTTCGCTTGGCTTCTTATTCCATGATGCAAGCATTTCGAGCATTAATGCTAGAGTCATAGCGCCATCGCGTACTGGGACTAGGAGTGGGTACATGAAACCACCGTTTTCTTCGAATCCACAGAGGGCTCCTTCTTCAACTATGTGTCTAGCTATTACCGGGCTACCTACCTTTGTCCATCTTACCTCTATACCGTATTG
The DNA here is from genome assembly GCA_027038805.1 of Thermoprotei archaeon. GTDB lineage: Archaea > Thermoproteota > Thermoprotei_A > Sulfolobales > WANQ01 > JALWGO01. The sequence goes on along the minus strand of JALWGO010000160.1, from coordinate 1,564 downwards.
TTTGAGGTATTCTTCTACTAGTATGCTCGAAGATACTGCTGTAAATACCCTCTTGGGTAGATCGGGGTGTTTTTCTGCTAGAAAACGTGTTAGGAGGGCTGCTGTTCTATCACCCCAGTAGATGTTTCCTTTCTCATCTATTATTATAGCTCTATCACCATCTGCGTCATGTGCTATCCCAAAGTCTACGCCTAGTATTGGGACGACTCTAGCTGTTTCCGCAAGATTCTCTACCGTAGGCTCGGGTGGGCGTCCCGGGAAATAGGAGTCCAAGTGACCGTTGAGAGAATAGACTTTTGCTCCTAGTAGTCTTGCTACTCTAGTTGTCGTTAATGCTCCCACACTATTTGCTGGGTCTACTAGCACTTTGAAGTTCTTAGCCCTTATCTTCTCAGCGTCAACTCTATCAATTATCGCTTTAACATAGTCTTCGATAGGTGTTGGCTCCTTCTTTACCTCTAATCCAGCTTTACTCCAAGATACGAGTCGGTGTTTTTGCTCGAAGTAGATTTCCTCTATTACTTCCTCATCCTTTCTAGGAATCTCTATGCCATCAGGCCCTATAACCTTTATACCATTATATTGTGGTGGATTATGGCTCGCGGTAATCATTACTCCGCCGTCATAGTCTTTATAGCGGATATTGTATTGAAGACCCGGGGTAGTGATCAAACCAGCCTCATAGACCTTACACCCACTAGCAAGAAGGCCAGCTTCAACCGCACGCTGAATAATCTCTCCACCTAATCTTACATCTCTTCCAACAAGAATCTTCGATCCCTCGCCAAAATAGGTCCCTATAGCGAGGGCTAGTCTTAAAGCAAAATCAGGTGTAAGCTCCTTGTTAATAATTCCTCTAACACCATCTGTACCGAAAAGTCTCCCCATAGTACAAGACCTCTAGAGACTAAAACGTACTAGTAGGAAATAACCTTTAACCCCAAGAACACGGAGAAGAAGACTAGGAGAGAGAACAGTGGACATAGGAGGACTCCTAGACTACACGCTAATAGCCTCCTTTACGGCAACAATAATCACACTAATAATAGGATTAAAGGTATCTAAAAACAACAAGACCTGGACCAAAACCCTAGACTATATCAGCTTATTAACGGGGGGTCTACTACTATTAAAGACGATTTATATTGCCCTTAAGCAAATAATTATACACAGCTGATGAAGGCTAGATAAACTGAACAATGATGATGGTTTCTGGTACTGATAATAGTAGATAGACTAAGTAGTGAGATACATCAATCAAGCTTATACAAGAGATGTAGGTCCGGGAGTTCTAGAGGAGGAGTATAATGATTGGATAAAGAACGTATTGCAACGTATATATCTGGTTAATCGTTGAAGCATTATTTGCTTAGCGTACTCTTTTTCCACTCTTTATATTTTCTAGGTGGTATTACTTCTAGTTTACTTATTGTAGTAGTATAGCCTTCTTTCCTCATTACTTCTAGGATTCTATTTATGTTTCTACTAATTCTACGCCAGTCGTCGAGATCATTTGTAATTATTATAGGTATGTTGTTTAAGAGTATTAGCGAGGCATGTATTG
>JALWGO010000159.1 GCA_027038805.1 Thermoprotei archaeon | reverse complement strand
ATCCTCAGACAAAGTTCCCTCAAACTACCAGCACTATCAACTACGTTCAATAACAATCTTAATGCATCGCTAGCAGCCTCAGTTGAACCTGTTACATAAGCTATCCTAGAATACCTTTCCAAGAACCCCAGCCCCCTATTACGATAAAATAAGGCTATCTAAATAATAAATCCTCCGAATAGAAGAACTAAGGATCACGATAGTACAGTGCTCGGAATATAGTATTACTTGGTATAAAAACGCTGTGAAACGATAATACCGGAAGGCTTAGGCGTTAAATCTTTAAAACCATACCAATAATATAAGAACATTATCCGGGTGCCTACTAGTGCCAACATATGATTCCACAGTAGAGAAACTAGTAAAATACCTTATAGTAAAAGCGCTAGCTGGACACGGCTATGCCGTGCAAGCAGTATACGAGCACATCGTAAACGAGATAAGTCCGAGCACGCTCGCACACAAGTATGGTATGAGTAAACATCAGCTGCGAGGATACACTCAAAGAGTAATAGAGAAAGCGGGAAGCGAGTGGAGAGCTAAAGCCCTACTAAGACTCCTAACACCCTATATCTTAAGAGTAAAACCAATAGTCGTAGTATACGGTGACGGTAAAGCATATTGCGGCTACTGTAAAATCGAGATACCATTAGCAAAAGTAGAAGATCATGTTAGAAGAAAACATAAAGACTTAGTCTCAGTTATAATGAGGAAAATCCTACATGAGGTAACAACACCGAGAGCCATTGAAGTAAATAAGGCAGAGTACTATGCCTTCTAAATAAAAAATAAAAAAATAAAGAGAAAAGGATGCGAACCATCAATATATTATACATATATTATTGGAGTCTTAGGTCGTTGAACTCTAAGTGATAATCGGTTTCATCGACAACTTCTACTTCTTCAGAATCCTCTGTAACATTTGCCTCCTCAAGCTCCCTCTTAGCGTCAAGCCATCTCTTATAATCAACCATGGCTTCATCTAACGGCACTGATAGCTCTGGTTCAAGGTTTACAACATAGTTTTCTAAGTCTTCGAAACTGGCTCCTATCTTCTCATACTTATACTCTAGTTCTCTAATAGTGTCGTGGGGGCTCATATCTATCGTGCACCTTACCTATAACTACGCTATACTATTAGGTTAAAAAAACTTTTGCATAGATAAACTTTTATGTATAAAGCATATAGGTATAATAAAATTAGAAGTTCGAGAACCTAACCTAGCAGATAATTAATCTATTTTCTTACTGTTCCGCAAATAAAGCATCTACGTTCTTGCTAACGAGGCCATATTGTCTGCTTATACTATAAATGATTTTCTGGTCAAGCTCATTGCTATAACTATTTTTAAACTAGTGCACCTTGATATATCCTTTGCTTCTTATTCTACTTCTACTTCCTCGTTTTCTTCTTCATTTAAACTATTTTCTATCTCGTTTAATGCATCCATCCATTTCTTATAGTCCATCATCGCCTCCTCGTAGGGTACAGGTAGCTCGGGTTCTAGGTAGAGGACATATCTTTCTAAGTCTTCGTAGCTTGCACCCATTTTACCGTATTTTTCTTCAAAATCCTTTATTATATCATTTGGGGACATAGGTTTTCTCCTGTTCATCACATGTATAACTATGTGCTATTCATCCAATATTTACAAGTTTATATAGTGGTTAGGTTTTCTAAAGATGAGAAAGTTTTTATACAAGAGTATATCATGAAGCTTTATCACCTATTCATAATACGTAGATCGTCGGAAATACGGTTAGAATTCCTAGTCCAGAATATTCTTTTGTAATGGTTTTCCCACTGTGTACCATAAATAATAATATACCTTATATTCTAATAAATTAGTATCGGGTTTAACCACCGTGTCAGTTAAAGGGTTTTCCAAGTTCTTTTCAAAACGTACCGAGTTCATGAAGGCTTCAGAGATAAGAGAGCTATTAAAGGTTGTAGAGTCACGTGATGTTATCAGCTTGGCTGGTGGTTTACCGGATCCAAGTACTTTTCCTAAGGAGGAGTTGGCTGAGATAGCCAGTTATATTATACGTGAGTATGGTGAAATGGCTTTACAGTATGGTACTACTCAGGGTGCTAGGATTCTGAGAGAAGCGTTGTGCCACTTTATGGCTAGGGTTATGATACTCTGTAAGCCCGAGAACATATTGATTACTACGGGCAGTCAGCAGGCCCTTGATATTATCTCGCGTACTCTAATAGATCCCGGGGATCTAGTAGTGGTTGAGCTACCAACGTATCTTGCCGCTATAAACGTGTTCAAGCTCAGCCAGCCAGAGTTCATCGGTATACCTATTGATGAAGACGGTATGCGCACAGATGTATTGGAGGAGAAGTTAAAGCAAATCTATAGTGAGGGTAGGAGGGTCAAGTTCGTCTACACGGTTCCAACTGCCCAGAACCCAAGTGGTGTTACGATGAGTAATGATAGACGCAAGCACTTGCTTGAGCTTGCAGAGAGATATGATTTCCTAATAATTGAAGACGACCCCTATAGCCACTTCCTCTTCGAGCCCGTATCGTTTAAGCACTTGAAAGCCATGGATACTAGTGGTAGAGTAGTATATATCTCAACTATTAGCAAGATATTGTCGCCGGGTCTACGCATAGGGTGGATAATAGCCCACGAGGAACTAGTAGGGGTATTTGAGAGAGCTAAACAGAACCTAGACCTACATACGCCGACTTTAAACCAGTACATAGTGGCTGAAGCAATACGGAGGAGGGTCATAGAAAGATATCTGCCAAGAGTAAGGGAACTCTACCGTAAGAAGAAGAATATAATGTTAGAGGCACTGGAAGAATACTTCCCCGAGGGTTCGAGGTGGACGAAACCCGTTGGAGGATTATTTATATTCGCCTATTTACCCGAGGGAATAGATACTAAGGCATTGCTACCTAAGGCAATAGAACATGGAGTAATATATGTTCCCGGGAAATCATTCTTTGTCGACGGTAGCGGAGCGAATACCATGAGGCTGAACTTTAGTTTCCCACCGCCAAGCAAGATTGTTGAAGGTATTAGGAGACTGGGTAATCTATTGAAGAGTGAGTTAAAGAAATAGTTGCTGGTTTACTGTTGTAAGGTAGTATACCGTACTTCTTTTTCTCCACTTATTCTTTCACTAGTTTTACGACTACTCTTGGAGCAGTTACTGGTAGCGCCGCCTCTAAGTTATCTATTACCTTTATGAGCCCTTCTCTAAGCTCTGCGGGTAATTGTTTGCCAGCATAATAGGCTTCCCCAGTACGAGTCCAGCCAGCAACTTCTACCCTAGTGAGCCCACGAATACTCGTTGACAATAGCTCGAGCCATGGGTGTACTATTACAGTTGATGCACGCCCGATTTCTCTGACATACATTCTAGCGCGAGCATCGAGGCTTGATAGGAATACTATGTCCCATTCACCCTTAATGTCTGATAACTTATTGTAGTTGTAGAGGGCGTTAGTGAAGCCGCGTGCTATTCCCTTAAGCTTCTTTGAAGGGTTGCCTACTAATACGATGTTTACGGCTTGCTTGGAGAAATATGCTGTGAGAATACCAGTATAACCCGAACCTATTATTAGGATATTCTTTCCCCTACTCTTTTCCGCAACGTAGAGGGCTATTGAGGTAGAACTAGCTAGTGTTGCAGCCACGATATCGTCTACTTCTCTTGGAAGCAATCCTATACCACTACTAGGCTGGGCAGTATATTCTGCCGCGAAGCCATCATAGTCTACTCCTGGAATACCTCTCTCCGTTTTAGGTAGGCTAGCGATGAGTCTTCCCGAGAAACTTGTATCAGCGTCAACGCCTAGGTATTCTACCCTACCATAGCCCTCTGCTCCTAGGATTCTCCCAGGCTCAACCCATAATAGTCCACCATATACCGCGTTTTCTAGAGCACTTAATGCTACGGCATATACCCTCACTAAGACGTGGTTGTAGGGTATCGGGGGCTTGGGCTTGTCAACTACTATAGCATTATATTGGAAGACGAGTGCTTTCACAACCTAGCACCCTTCTATGGTGGAAGACTATCCTGGCCTTGGGTCCTAGGAGTTATTAGGGTGGGGGCGATAATAAACTAGTTTCTTTAGGCGTAACCGGGGGGTTAAGCTAAGATGAGGTTTATCCACTTGCTCAGCAAGGAGGCTAGGCTCAAGCTAATAGAACTAGCACTGTCTCGTAGATCAGCTAAAGAGCTAGCAGAAGAGCTTGGAGTAAGCCCTGCCGCGATATCAAAGTATATGAATGGGAAAATGCATCCAAGCGATGATACTATTAGGAAGCTCTTCCGTATCCTAGATCCAGGAGAACATGTGAGAGCTTATACTATAATATTAGAGGATCTAGCCTATGGTATAGAAGAATTATTGGAATATGTTTCCGCTAATGGTGTAGACGTGTTGGGTGATAGAGAGTTTCAGAGTATCGTGAAGGCGTTGTACGAGTATCTAGGAGAGTATATAAGAAACTACATGTAAAATACTATATTGTAGGTCTTGTTAAGATAACGCGTTGAGAGGGATACACTATTAGCGGAGAAGAAAGGAAGAAAAGACTCCCAATGTTTGCTACTGGCACCATAGTCTCAGACTATGAGCCATTATTCCGTTATTGGGAGTTGGCTAGAGAGAAGGGGAGAGAAGACCTAGTAGAGAAGGCTATGCTTGAGAACAAGGACTTCGACTATATTCGGAGAATGGTCTTAGAACAAGCTTTAAACCTCTTAGAGGTATTAGACCGCCTCGAAGAATACTTTCTCGATAGAATTGATGTGGAAACAGCGGTAAAGTCTTTAGAGGAAACACTTGGAATAGAACTAGACCCAGAAGAAGCTAGGCGTCGCCTAGCTAGAATCCTAGCCGGATGGCTGCTTGAAGCAGCCCAGACGTGGGGTATTATAAGATTGAGGGGTGGTAAACTCCCCATAAATTAGAGGATACAAGGAGCCTTGGAGGGGATAGAGTCTGGATCAGGCTTCACTAGCATCTCTGGGATTCCTCGTAGGCCTCCTCATACTAGCATATTATGTTAGGAGTAGTAAGGGATTCCTATTTGAGAAGTCGTGGTATGGTTACATTCTCTTACCAGTTATAGGGGGCTTAACCTTCTACTCCATCGTTGCCTTTGCCTTAGGATATGATTATACTGCAATTATTTCAAGTATTATAGCTGGAGTACTCTTAATCGTTATCCTATTAGTTAACTTGTTGCCCGAGTTCTTTCCAGAAAAACTCGGTGGACTTTCGTCTAGGGTTGAAGACTCTTATACATGGGCTGTTAAGTTAGAAGAAGAGTTAACAGAGCCTGGTGGAGTTAACTGTAAATTAATAGACAGTATGTTGAGGAATGCTGACGATAGGAAACTAGAAGTATTAGCCGGGATGTTATATGATACCTATCTACGTAGCCCGGGAGAATTCCTAGCCCTTACAACAGTTCTAACCGAGTGCTCTCCAATTAGAAGCCTAGAGGTACATAAAAGGATAGCAAAGCTCTTCGTAGTTGAAGGAGACAACGGCATACCATACTCTTATATCCGGCTCCTCGCTAAAGCTTATCCAAACCAGCTACTACCCATAGAGCTAATAGACTTCATAGTAGACACCACAATAATAGCCTGTATGAGCTATGGCCGGGTTAGCGGCAATTGTGCCGATTTAGCACGAATAGCGTTAACCCAGTTCTCACTGCTTTGCAGCAAAGACCCTGAGACAGCGCAGCAAAAACTAGTAGACTTGTTAAAGAATATACGTGGACAAATCATTATACGTAAAACCGGAGATAAGAAGCAAGTTGGATTAAGCATAGCTGGAGTTACAGTAGGATTCGATAAGGCGTGGGAAGCAATACTACCATGTGTTAGCCGTGGAAGTGAAGAAAAGATAACAATGTAGAATCCCAGAGAGGCTATGGAGATACTATTATATGGCTCCACGGATAAGGTGGAGTTCTAGACTTGAACACGTAGTCTAGGCTATAATTGGTTCTCTTAACAGCTCTCCGCCATGCCCCCAATCCTCCACTAAGCATACTCCACTCTGCAAGCGTCTTGGAAATACTTCTATCAGCCAATGCTATTGCTGCTTGAATAACAGCCCATTTAGGCGGATAAGAATCCATTACCGCTACTGGTTTTGGAAGACCTTTCTCAATAAGCCTTATCTTCTCACGCAAGATGCCCGGGTCTTCAAGACCTATCGTCTGGAGGGGTGTGTGGGGCTTGGGTATCAAGGGGTTTACTGAAAGCCGGATTGACTCGGGGGCTCTAATCCCCGTCTCCTTTACTACTTGGTTTACTAGTCTCGGTATTGCTTCAATGTCTTCTCTCTTTTCTCCTGGAACCCCTATTATGAAATAATATTTTATCTTTAAACCCATTGATAATGCTTTAACAGATAACTCTCTTATATAATCATAGGTAAAGCCTTTGCCTAGAACTCTCGCTATACGGGGACTAAGGGTTTCTGGCGCAATAGTTAAAGTCTTTTGACCAGCCCTCACTATTAATTCTAGTCTATAATCATTCAGTGTATCTGGTCTAAGACTAGGTATACTTGCTTCAACTCCTAGGTCTTCAACAGTATATTCTAGTATTCTATCAGCATCTCTATGGTCGAAGAAACTGAGTGAATAGAATATTACTCGTTTAAGACCATTAGCCTCTAAGCCTTCTTCTACAAGCCTCTTTACCTTGGGGAAACTCCTATCTCTTTTAGGCAACATGACGTGTCCTTCAAGGCAGAAACTGCATCTACGAAGGCATCCACGGCTTACTTCAACCATGTATCCGCGACCATATATTGGTTCAACGTCAATGTTTTGTATCTCTTCTATTGGGTGAAAGGCATCGTCTAGGTCTCTAACCCAAGCCTTCCTAACCACGTGTTTGCCATAGATGGGTATGTAGAAGCCTTCTTCTCCAAACAATTCTTCTAATAGTTTCCTTTTATCATCGTGGTATTCTAAGAGGCTTTCAACTAGTTTAGGGATTACTGGCTCTGCTTCCCCAACAACTATTACGTCAAAGAAATCTGCAAGAGGCTCTGGGTTTGCTGAGACCGCTGGACCCCCTACAACTAGTACAGGGTATTCATTGACTCTGTCACGAGCATATAATGGTATATTTGCTTCCCTAATTATCTTCAAGATATCTGGGTAAACTAGTTCAAAGTGAGCAGAGAATAAGAGTGCATCAAATTCCCTCATATGTGAACCCGTCTCTATGCTCTTGGGACTAGACTCTAATACTATTCTCTCAGCATATACTTCCTCAAAGCTATTCAATAGATAGTATAGTAGGTTTACTGCTAGACTAGATATGCTTACCTGATAAGTACTAGGATAGACTAAGCCTATTCGAAGGTATCCGCGGGTAACCTTCTTATAAACAGCATTCTTTTCGCCAATCCAGGGCTTGTTTCTCCTCAACTCGTATCAGTCTCCATATCCTTAAGGTCTTATAGGTCTAGGAGTGTTTTCTTCTTAGGCGTTATCCTTAAGGGTATTAAGTGTGTTCCATCACATGACCTAGCATTAAACCATTCCTTACTCGTTAATCCTTCTCTACAAGTAGCGTATTCTAAGCCATGCCTTCTAGCAGCTTCTATTACTGGTTTTAATAGCTTCTTCCTAAGCTCTAAGGGTAGGTACCAGTACCCTCTAATCCATGTGCCTTCAACACGGTATAGTTTATCTAGCTTAGCAGCTATTTCGGGGAAAGCCTCCTTCATCCTCTTCAAGTTGTCTGGTCTAGCCTTATATGTCGAGGTAACGATAAAGCCTACTCCTATGGAGGCTAGTGTTTCAACTAGTTCCCTTATCATCTCTTCGTCATCGTTTACATAAGGTATTATTGGGTCAACTCTAACCCCTACGGGTACGCCGTGTTCAATTAGTTCTCTTAGAGCCCTAATCCTATCGTGGGGTGGAGGGGCATTGGGTTCTAGCTTCTTGGCTAAAGACTCGTCTAGAGTAGTTATAGTCATGGTTACAGCAGCGTTACCCTTAGACAATAAGTCCTTGTCTCTGGAGACAAGAGATCCCTTCGTTACTACTAGTACCTTGAATCCTCTCGGCAATAGTATCTCAAGGGTTTTCCTCGTGAGCATGTATTCTTTTTCTTCTGGTGGGTAGGGGTCACTACTATTACTCATACTAATGAGTATACGTGGATCCGCTCTCTCAAGATCACGTAGTAGTCTTTGAATAAAGTTCTTCTTAGGAATACTCTTCCTAACCCTAATGTAGCTTGTAGCATAACAGTACAAGCACTGGTGGCTACAGCCAGTATAGGGGTGTAGGCTATACTTGAATGGACAAGTACACAATGGATTATTCCAGGGATCAAATACTGTTAACACCATACCCCTACCGATATAGGAGCTCCCTTTTCTATGCTTGCTCACTGTACCTCATACCTTGTGGGAGAGTATACATTGGTACCCCTTGTTTTTAGCCTAAACTATTAATTCCTCTACCATATAATTATTTTCTAGAGGTGTTATATGCTGTGATGATTAAGATGTTAAAAACCATTATATTACTGGGAATAATAGCTGCGTCGCTAGTACTTCCTCTCTACGCTCTTGCTCAGGGAGACGGTATTAGTGTCTCAAAATTCGAGCTATACTATTATGAGGGTCCAAAGGTAGAGACACCTTACCTCTTAGCTGGGAAGGCCTACAAGGCTACAGTAGAGATAACTATGGGTGAAAAAACTCCACCAAACGTAAAGGTTATTGTTGCAACGGATTTAGCACAGTATAAGGGTGGACAATTATTCACGGTAGACGAGGCTGTTAACGTTAAATGGAATTATACTAGTGATAAAACGGGAATAGTGATAATAGCTAATCCTGGCGGGAGGATAAAGCTTACACTTGTAGGCGAGATACCAGAAATAGTTACAACGCGAACAGTTGATGGGCTCACCCTGCACTTCCCCGTAAAGATGAGTGTCATCAAGGTCTTCTATGAAAATAATCCTGGTAATCCCATAGATGCTAAGACCTACGAGGTGATAGACGAGGTAATAGAAGAATACCGTAAGTTATTGAATGAGAAGAAGACCCTCCTTCAAACAGAGGGAGCAGATGAGACATGGCTTAACATGGTTAAATCAATTATAGATGAAGCCGAGAGACTAGCAAATACTGGGCTCGTAGAGCAGGCAAGAGATCTACTAAACACTATACCAAATAAACCAGTATTAAAGCCCCCGGAGGGAGAGAAATCACTCTACTATATGATAATGGGGGGATTGGGTATAATAGTGATAGTAGGTATAGTGATGTGGCTCCGAGCAACTGGTAAAGCGAAAATGCTTGAAGAAAAACTACATAGTATAACAGCTGATCTAGAAGCGCTGAGCGTAAGAGTGGAGAAACTTGATAAGAGGCTTGGAAGCGAGCTAAGAGATATCATTGAGAAGGCTAAGGCAAGTATATAAGGTAGGAGATTTTAATCAAATACTACCAAGGGGGTTTTAAGAGAATAGGAAAGGGTGTAGTGCTTTGAGTTATTTATCAAGGGTTTTCGCGACTCTCCACCCCATAGGACTAGGTGGTGCTGGTACAAACGTTGTTGAAACTTATCTTAAAGACCCTAGAGTATTGGATAGACTTGCTAAAACAGAAGACCTACACATATCTCTATTAGCCCTAGATGTAGCCGACGGTGATATTAGGAGGCTTTTAACGACAAAAGACATAGTTATGAGGGAGCTTGTTCAGAAGGGGATAACGCCTACTAGGATAAAGGTTATAGCGCAATCGGTTAAGTTTCCTTCACCTGAAGCAATGTTCGACTTCATATACTCTAAGTACCCGGACTTTCTAAGAATGGATGGAGTAGATATTTCAAGAGAAAATTATAAGCCTATTGTTACAACCTCAATAGAGATTCCCCCACTAGCTGGAGGCGTTGCTAGGAAGAGGTCTCTATCTAAAAGCATCTACGCCTTAAACTACTATCAACTCGAGACCATAAAGCGTATGATAGAGGAATACAAGGATACACTCGTAAGAAACCCCGGCTCCAATATATCGGTGATAGTATTCGGGCTTGGTGGTGGAACAGGTAGTGGTATAGTAGTAGACTTTGCAAGACACCTTAGAAAACACGCAGGGGCAAGTATACCCATAGTCGGCTTAAGTATTCTCCCAGTAGAAGCAGATGACCCTAACGTAAAGATAGCTGGCTATATAGCTTTAAAGGAGCTAGGCTTTCTCTTAAGTCCTAGAAAGAACCGCTGGGTTGTTGAAACCTTTGGCAAATCCTATGAGAACCCATTCTACGCGTTCTTCTTTGTGCCCATGAGGCCCGTCTACAATAAGCTTGGAAGCCTCCAGCTAACTCATGAAGTAATAGATTCTGAGATAGTAGATATGCTTCACACTATTGCATCAATAGATGTAGCAGACGCATTGGATCACTTGCAGTCTGGTAGAATGGATGACGATTCATATATAGTCGTTACATCATTGATGAAAGTCTATTACCCCATAGACAAGTATATCGAGATATTAAAGTATAAGCTCGAAGTAGTTGAGACACTAGCGAAACTAGTTGAAGACAAGCTAAACGCTATAGCGAATATAAGAAAACTATTAGAAGAAAAAGAAAAGCAGCTTCTAGAAGCCTATGCAGACTATCTTAGAGAAACAAATCGTTACACTGAAGACGCCTTAAAGGAGCTATTAAACTCTATTCGAGCCACCCCCCAGTATGCCCGCAATGTTTTGATGCGTGCAAGAGATGTAAAGGTATCCTTAGACGAGATAGTAAAGACGCTCTACGATATCATAGCTAATATAGAGGTAAAAGAGGGTACAACAGAATACAATGTTATATCGCTTGTGAAGAAACTCTATGAAACAGCTAGTAGAGCTGAAGAAGAAATAGACGAGTTCATTAGAACTGTTAATACTAGTGTAGAAGACTTGAAGAGTATAACCGTTAGCGCTCCAAGATTTACGCCCGAACAAAAAGCATTGATAAATGCTTTCGCTGATACACTGAGATTATTAGCAGAGGCCTTAAACTTCGTTAAACTATATGTTGAGGTAACCGATCTGGCCAAGCAATTATATGTTATAATGGGTGCAAAGATCAAGCCACTGGTAGATGAGGCTAGAGCTGAAGCAAACACGCTTCTCCAAGTAGTAAATGCTCTCACAAGCACACCAGCTGAAGAATCAAAG
>JALWGO010000158.1 GCA_027038805.1 Thermoprotei archaeon | reverse complement strand
TAGCCATAGAAGATCCTTGCCTTTAAGGTTGCGGATAGAAGACCAAGACCTATACTCCAATACGTTAACCACCATGTTCATAATATCATAGTACAAGCATAATAATATATCGGATATTATACTAAAACAACCACAATGTTACCTATTAGGTATTGTTCAAATTCCTTTCCCACTCACCTACAACTATTGGATCCCCCTCACGTGTTAGGAACAAGCTAGAGATACTCACATAACTGTCTCTACCTATAGCAGCCATAACATCCTCCAAGACAACTATAATTAAATCACCATAGTCTAATACTTCAACATTCTGAGCAAACCCTACACCAAGTGATCGGTGAGAAGGTATATTGGCCAAGGTCTTTAACGCGTAGAAGAGGGTCTTACCGGGCCCCCCAATAACCCTGTAATACGATGAATTTCCCGATACTATGAATTCTTCATCAATGAATATACGGATATTCCATCTATCAAGTACTTCAACTCTAACACCACTACTACTATCAATGTGCCGACAAAACATTGAAAGCTTATCTCTACTCCTCTCACATGAAATAAGACTTGATAATCTCAAACCCTCATAGAGAAGCCTTGATAAACTATCATTTACTACATACGCTGCCATTCAACATCCTCAAAGATATCTGAGGTTAATGGTCTCTTTAAGCATAGGCAAGACAAAACAGTATTACCATATACTCCAACATTTAAATATCGGGTTTAAATACAAGACGATAACCATAAGTACTTTAGAAAACACTTTTCAATCATAGGGCTAAATCCTTGACTGATATGAAAGAATTCCTAGACATACTTTCAAAAACTTCAAGCGAGAGAAGAGGAATAAAACCAAGGTATAGTAGAGCAGATGTCTACCAGGCATTATTGCTGCTACTAGAAGAGGGGCCACTGGGAAGACTGAAGATAGCTGAAAAGCTAGGCTTAGGTGAGGCAAGCGTTAAGACAATGCTACGTAGACTCAAAGAACTCAGCATAGTGGACATAGACCCCATAGCTGGCGCCTATCTCACATCTAAGGGAAGAAAAATCATTAAAGAAATCTTAGAGAAAATAAGACCCCCCGCTACGATGGATTTACACGAAACAGCTGAATGGCCTAACTCAAAAATAATTGTATTAAGAAAAGCCAGTCACCTATTAAAGAAAATAAATGTGCTAGAGTTAAGAGACGAGCTAATAAGAAGGGGGGCAAGAGCAGCGCTAATAATAGTCGTAGAAAATAACATGGCAAAACTAGCTGGTGTCGAAGAATATACTTCCAACGAGATAAGAAGGATAGCGGAAAAAGCTAGAGCAGGAAATGGGGACTTGGTTTTGGTTTCATGGAGTCCCAACCCACGTGAGTCAGAGAAGGCGTTGATAGAAGTTGCATTGGACCTACTATCAAGACTAAGGTAATAATGCTGGACATGGGCTAGAAAAGAAATTGAAGCCTATTGAAATGGTGTAGAGATTGAAGGCTATCGCCCTCTATACGGGTGGAAAAGACTCTCACTACGCAATAATAGAAGCTAGTAAACAAGGATTAAGAATTGAATTACTCTTAACAGCTATACCAGTTAGAGAAGACTCATGGATGTTCCATGTAGTAAATATTAAGTGGACAAAACTCCACGCAGAGGCAATGAATAAGAAAATAGTATACTATAAGGTAAGCGGTATAAAGGAAAGAGAAGTAGAAGAACTAGGAAAGATCCTAGAAACACTAGTAACAAGAGAAGGAATAGACGCTATAGTAACGGGAGCAGTAGCAAGCATGTACCAGAAGAAACGAGTAGATAGAATAGCTGAAAAACTCGGTATAAAACACATAGCCCCTCTATGGGGACAAAACCAAGAAGAACTCATTAGAAAGGAGGCAGCAAATCTGAGATTTATTATAACTGCAGTACAAGCCTACGGTCTTACCGAGAAATGGCTTGGAGTAGAGATAACAAGAGATAACATAGAAGAGTTCCTTAAAGCATGTAAGAGATACCATATAAGTCCTGTGGGAGAGGGAGGAGAATTCGAGACCTTCGTAGTAGACTCACCACTTATGAGGAAAAAAGTAAGGATAAGAAAGGGTAGGAAGACGTGGTTTCCAGCCGGATACGGGTACTTCATAATAGAAGACGCTGTTCTCGAGGAAAAATAATATGGCTAAAATAAGGATCGGGTTCCTCGTAAACCCCATAGCTGGTATGGGTGGTAGAGTAGGATTAAAGGGAACAGATGGAGACGCCTATAAGAAAGCCCTAGAACTCGGAGCAAAACCTGTTGCCCCTCTACGTGCAAAGCGGTTTCTACGAGAATACAAGCGGCTAGGTTTAGAAAGATATATTGAACTATACGTTGCCCCCCATCCCATGGGCTCGGAACTTGTTGAAGAAGAAGGTATCCCATATGTGTTAACCGGGGAGTTAAGATCACGTATAACAAGTGCTCAGGACACGAAGATTATCTCGCAAACAATGGTTAACCGGGGGGTAAAACTATTAGTTTTTGTCGGAGGAGATGGAACAGCAAGAGATATCATAGAAGCAGTAGACAAGAGGATCCCAATACTAGGGGTCCCCAGTGGAGTTAAAATATACAGTCCAGTATTCGCAGTCACACCTGAAGCAGCAGCAAAAATACTAGAACACTATGTGAGAGGAAACTATAGGATAGAAGAAGTAGAAGTATTAGACATAGATGAAGAGGCTTTTAGAAGAGACCAGCTGAAAATAAGGCTCTACGGAACAGCTCTAACAATAAAAGTCCCCAACCTATTACAACCAGGAAAAGAGCCTACCCCCACAACACCTAGTATAAAGGAGAATCAGGAAGCAATAGCCAAATATGTCGTCGAAAACATGGAGTCTGATACTCTCTACATTCTAGGTCCTGGTACAACAGTAAAAGCCGTAGCAGACCTCTTAGGTATCGAGAAAACGCTACTAGGAGTAGATGCAGTATATAATGGAAGACTTATTGGAAAAGACCTAAACGAGAAACAACTACTAGAACTAATAGACAAATACAGGAAAGCTAAGATCATTCTAACACCAATAGGAGGCCAAGGATTTCTACTCGGTCGAGGAAACCAGCAAATAAGCCCTAAAATACTAGAGAAGATAGGTAAAAACAACATAATAGTCGTTGCAACACGAGACAAAATATCAAAGATAAGAAAACTTAGAGTAGATACGGGGGATCCCAAAGTAGACAAGAAGCTAAGAGGCTATATTAGAGTTATAGTAGACTACAATGAAGAACTCGTGTTAAAAATCGAGTAATCACCCATAGAAAGACCCACCTATATTAAATAAAAATATATTGTAAAACTTAATATCCCCTAAAGACAGTAATAGTCTGGGACTCTACTATGCCCTCTACTATTTCTATGAAAAGTAAACAAGAACTATTAGACCTCATAATCTCCGGCGGCCTCTTAGAAGACTTTGTAGAATGGGCCCGGAGAAAGGGAATACAAATAGACTTCGCTGTAAAACCAGGAGACCTTGATGAGAAAATCATACTTGAATACGCTAAGGAGAGATCCCTAATAGCAGATGAGAGTACATTAGGTGAAGAGCTCGGAGACAACATAGAGTCCCTAGAGCCCCTTGAAATAAGGCCTAGAACTCCTCCAAGGAAATAGTCTAAACAACTGTTCTCGTATATTAAGGTATTAACTGGAGAATACGCTAGTATTACATATAAGTAATGGGAAACCATCTTTTAACCTATAAGATAAGACAATATAATATGACTGATCCTGTACCCATTCATTTTTACCAACTATTAAACATTATCATCTATTAATAAGTAAAAGAATAGAGTAGATGGTGTAGGTATTGCCCGATAGGGAGGAAAGAGAGATTATAGAGGCCGTTGAAGCCCTCATCGAGGAAAAATGGAGTAGGAGTGGCCCGCGCTCAAAGATAGTTGAAGCAATCATCGTACTACTACACGGCAAACCCATGAAGACCGCTGAAATAGCACAATATCTCGGCTACAATACAAGGTATATCAGTAGTTATCTAAGCTATTGGCGTGTACGAGGTCTCTTTGAATATGTAAACGGGTTATGGCAGCTGACACCGAAGGGTGAACAAGTTGCCCAGCTAATAATCAGTAGATACCAGGAGCAAAGGTTTAACGAGTACCTAATAATAGCAAAACAAATACTCGGCGAACAAGTAAAACAAGCAGTAAACGACAATAATACACAAGTAACACCCTCTAATTCTAGTCGTTCCTTGTCATTTATTGCCAGTAAAACTAGTCAAAAAATCCCACAACCAGACCGCAGAAGCCAAGTAGAATGCCTCAAACACCTAATAAACTACAAAGAACTACCAGACGAAGAAAAAGAAATACTAGACCAATTATTTGAACACTACATAAAATGGAACTCAACATATATGTACGTAGACCAGCTAATAGACCAGCTTAAAGCAAACGAGATATGGCTTATGCGGGTACTCAAAGGCCTACAAGCCAAACATCTAATCTACTTGTATAGAGATCCGAGACTCGGAACAAGAGTAGGGTTTTCGCGAACAGTCAAGAAACTACTATTACAATGTAGCAAAAGTCAGCAGGCATAAGAAGCCAATAAACTACGAGTTCTCTAATACATAGTCTCCGAACACCATTATATACTTCTACAATATTGTTAGACTAAGAAATAAACTGGTAATATTATCCATAGAATCTTTTGTATAAACTTGAGTGAGTGCCTATTTCAGAAATACCTAAGGCCTTCTAACTTGATTATAGCAATATAATAGTAGTATATCATATAGATATGAAGTGCATGTTAAGGGGGCTCCCCCTATGAATCTTCGTGTAGAACAGAGTGGGAAGTGGTTGAGATTTTACGGCTCTCTAGTAGACCCTACTGCTGTTAGAGATTATTGTCGTAGGTGTCGGGAGGAGTCTCGGAAAATGGGAAGGCCTAGTAGTAGGGCTATGAATTGTTGGAAAATAGTTGCAAGATTTGATCCAGATAGGAAAGAGGATGTATGGAAGTGGCTCGAGGATGCTGTGAGGATGTATCCTTGGTTAACCGGGGAGTTAACGGATGGGATATTGATACTGTTCTTCCAGAAAGGCCGCTCCGAGATGTGGCGTTTTAGAGAATATATGGTTGAGGAATGGTGTAAAAGAGGTCTTCTCCCCTATAAGGGATCATATTTTATTCCTTATCGTAGAGGAGGCGTATACTATGATAGCGAGTATGGTCCTTGGAGGACCTGGAAGGTCGAGTACTATGATTTAACCGGGGAGTTAAAGAGGAAAGCCGAGTCAATAAACGCAATCTGCCCCTATGATGGAGCAATAATGGAGAAACACGGAAACAAGCTTCAATGCCCTCTCTGCAGCTTTAAAATCCCGTTAAACGTGTTATACGAGGTCTTAGAATTCGGTCAAGCAGAATACGAATTGAAGTCAGGGCCCTATAAGAATAAAATATACCGTATCAAAGCTATCGATAAAGATAGAGTAGAGGCATCAGAATACAGTCCATGCAATAACTCCAACTAAAAACATGCGCAGGGGATGAAGAAGCTAATTTGTCCTGAAAAATAGATGTTGAATGGAGACCTCGCAGACCCTGGCTGAAAATCATGTTAACTCCTTTAACCTCTCCTCGATAATCTTTCTCGCCTCATCTTTTGAGATAACTGTTGGTGTAACCTTCTTTAACTCCTCTAATACAATGTTCGGATCCTCGCCTATCCTCGATAATGGGATCTCAGTCTTAGTATAGGCTCTATAAGCATTATCACCCGATATCACTATAGCGTCTAGAACAGTTGCTCCAGCTCGCTCCTCAGCAACAACAAGGCCTAGGCTATCTCCATTAGTATCCCTTAACGCTAAAACATATCCTCCATAAGGGAGCTCTCCTAAAATAACAGCTTCAGCAATATTGCTTGTCCACTCGCCTGGTGGTTGAGGAGTTGTTAGAGGAGCCTCCTTTTCTTCTTCCTTCTCCTTCTCTTGCTCTTCCTCAACCTTCTCCTCTTCTAACTCTTCCCTTTTCTCCTCTCCCTTCTCTTCAATGGTTTTTTCTTCTTTTTCTTTTTCGAGTATCTCTTTAATAGACTCTTTAACGATCTCCTCTACTTTCTCGTCTGGTTCGCGTCTAAAGGCCTCTATTGTAAGGCTACTATAATCCCATTTGATCTTACCGTCTTCTACTTCATAGTTGATTCTTATCCTTACTACATCTCCTTTATCTATCTTTAACTTGTAGACTAGGGCCTCATATATTATCCGATTTAGTTCTCCTGCTGCTCTTGCTACTTCTTGGGGTGTTATTTCATTGTTCTTAATCTTATCCTTTAGTTGGGCGAAGAGAGTCCTCCTAACCTTATCAGCATAAGCACCAGCAATAATCAAACCAGTACTAAGCAAAGGCATGGATATTCAACCTTTACTCTAGTTTTAAGTTCTGCTATACATATTTCTATGGTCATTAGAATAAATTTGTTATCTATAATTGTGTTCCCGGAGGACTTCATTATTATTTTTATACCAAAATTTTTATCATAACTGTGGCATTATTATATGTATAGCTATATGATGTACGCGCCAAGGTGTGCCAGCAATGTCTAAGATAGAGGAAATAGAGAGTAAGGCCGAAGAAATACTCTTAAACGCCAAGAAACAAGCTGAAAAAATTATTGCTGAAGCAAAACTAAAGGCTAAGGAAATTAAGAATAAACCAATTAATAAAGAGGAGTTTGAACGTGAGGCCGAGAAGATAATAAAGGAAGCTGAAGAGGAGGCTAAAAGGGTTCTAGAAGAGGCCGAGCATAGAGCTGAGGAACTCAGAAATAAAGGTAAGGCTAAAGTAAGGGAAGTTGCTAAAAAGTATGCCTCAGTAGTTGTTGGGGTCAAGGTGGAGTGAAACCTTGACTCTTTTAAAGTTACCCGAGGAAATGTATAAGACGACAATATATGCTTTGAGAGATGAAGTAGACGTTGTTATGAATATACTACAAAGTGTAGGAGCATTACATGTATCTAGGGCCAGGTTACTTAAACCAGTAGAGAAGAAGATATTAGAAGAGAAGCTTAAAAGAGTAGAGGAAGTAAACAATATAATAGAAAAAATAATAGCTGAGTTAAAGATAGCCAAGCTAGTTGAAGTAAGAGAGGAAATAGATGCTTATAGATTAGACGAAGTATTTGATGAAGCCTATGAGAAAACTATGAGTATATGGAAAACTATTGAATCGATACTCCATGAGATATCGATGATTGGAGAAATGTTAGATGGAAGAAGATTGTTGGAGAAGTATGTAGAGTGTATTAGAGATGGACTAGGAAATGTTAGCGTGAGTGGTCTGGATTATGATGGAAAATACTTTGTAGTAAAAACTGTTGTTATACCTAAAACATTTATAAATGTATTTAAGAAACAGTTATCTGATAAAATTATTGTTATTTCAGAACTTCAATGCGATTCAGATAGGATATTTATTATAATGTCTTCTCCACGTGATATGAGTAACGTGAGAAAAATAATACTAGAATTCAGGGGCAAGATCCTTGACTTGAAGAGTATGGGTAATGGAAATATAGATAGTATTTTATCAAAGATCAAAGAAGAGATTAACAGTCTAGAGAAAAAATACAAGAATTTAAAGAATAAATTATATGAGACAATAGACTATAATATCGAGGTTTTAGCTTTCGCTAAGCTTGTCGCAGAAAACGAGTATGAACGATTGAAAGCCCTTCTCTTAGGGGCAGAGTCGAAGTTTCTCTACGTTATTACTGGTTGGACTCCAGAAAGTAGCAAAGGAATCCTCCTTAAGAAAATACACGAGGAGACTAGGAGTGGCACTGTTGTAATGGAAAAGGTACCTAGAGTATTAGAGAAAGAGGAGAACATGGAGGAAACACCCCCATCAAAGATAGAAAATAAGGGCTTCCTAAAACCCTTTGAACTAATAACAAAGCTTTACGGTATGCCAAATTATGGTGAGTGGGATCCAACACCATTAGTAGCCATATTCTTTCCAATATTCTTTGGCTTCATGATAGGAGATGCAGTGTATGGTATAGTATTATTGTTCCTAGTATACTTTGTTCTCGATAAAATGGTTGAAAACCCTGAATCAGAGGGGTATAAGTTATTCAAAAAGGTTCTCTATGCTTCAGCTATTGCAACAATTATTGCAGGTGTATTGCAGGCTTCTTATCTTGGAGACTTTATAATGCATATTCTTGGCTGGAACATGGAAGAGTTCAATGCTTTCAGAGACTCTATAACACCGGTTCCATGGCTTACCTCGGCACAAATGTTCATAGCATTCTCGATGCTTATAGGCCTAGTTCATATAAATATAGCTCATGCATTAATGTTTGCAAAGGCCTTAAAATACAAGTTTACATGGGATATGGTAAACGAGCTCGGATTATTTATTGCTGAGGCGTTTGGTCTCCCCTATATATTATCGGATATGCTACATACAATAACTATACCGAATGCCACACTCCTAGCATATATGTCGCTGATAGGAGTACTATTAATAATAGCTGCTAAAGTAAAAACAGCTGGATCATTTGGAGCCATACTATGGTTATTCGATTTAACAGGCATTTTAGGTGACGTGATGTCCTATGCTAGAATAGCGGGAGTTGGCTTAGCAACTTATTACTTAGCGATGAGCTTTAACCAGATTTCAGCACTCGTTTATGGAGGCATGATGTCAGTAATAGGTGGGATTCCTGGCATGGTGGTAGGTGGGATTTTTGCAATAGCAGTATTCCTTATAGGCCACCTACTGAATATAATATTGAGTTCTCTAAGCGGTTTCGTACACTCACTTAGATTATTCTTTGTAGAATTCCTGCCGAAGTTCTATGAGGGTAATGGTATAGAATTCAAGCCGTTAAAAATAGTATTCTATCGTAAAGTATTTCTCTCTCCGACATAAGTATAATATTTTCATCTAGTTAACTGTTGAAAAACAATGTGGTTTAAAACAGAAATTTATTTTATACCACGTGTGCGCTAAGTCTATGGGGTTTCGTTATGGATGCAATGATGAATGCTACATGGCTAGCCGTTTTAGGAGGGGCGCTTGCCTTAGCAAGTGGTATGATTGGTTCGGCGGTGGGTATAGGTGCTGCAGCATCGGCTGGTGCTGCTACACTAGCGGTTGATCCTAAGCAAATGAGGAATGTCCTTGTGTTAGCGGCAATGCCTACAACGCAGACATTCTATGGTTTAATAATCTTAATATATATTGTATTATTTGTAGCGCAACCCCATATGACGTTTGATCAAGCATTAAAGGTATTCTCAGCAGCCTTAATAGGAGTTGGAGCTGAAGGTCCATCAGCGGCTTTTCAAGGAATGATTTGTGCGTCTGGTATAGCTATGCTGCCGAAGACGAAGGGCAAGATCTTCGTTAATGCGATGATGCTAGCGGTATATGCAGAGTTAATAGGTATATTAGGGCTAGTATTCACTATACTTGCACTAATATTAGTGCCAATATAGTTTAACTCTAAAAATCGTTGAAGAGGGTGTAGACTTGAGTGACGTTGAGGAGAAAATACGTGAGGCGGTATTAGAGAAAGCAAGGAAAGAAGCCGAGAAGATAATAGCTGAGGCTAGGAGAGAGGCCGAGAGAATCTTAGAAAAAGCTAAGAGGGAATGGGAGGAAAACCGTGAACGCCTACGTAAACAAATAATAGAGAATGCAAAACGGAGAGCTGAGGAAATAATAATTGAGGCGAGAATTAAGGCACGAATGAAATTAACTGAGGCCAAACGAGAAGTAATAGACGAGGTCATAAAGAACATTGAAGATATAGTTAAAGAGGGCAACTATGATAGAAAATTATCACTCCAAAGATTATTAGAGGAAGCCGTAAGCTCTCTTAGAGGAGATGTGAGGATATATGTCTCAGAGAGAGATCTAGGCTTAGCTAGAGATATTGCTAGCAAGCTAGATGGCGATGTAAGAATAGTTGATATAAAAATAAAATCCATTTTAGGAGGAGTTATAGCAGAAAACATTAACGGCACGGTTAGAATAGATAACTCGTATGAGGCTAGACTAGAGCTTTTGAAAACGAGACTAATACCTGCAATACAAAGAGAACTTTTTGGTGAACAAGAACATTGAGGCTTATCCCGAAATCTATCACGAAATATGCATCTCTTTTCTCAACACTTGAGGGTAAACTCACTAGAACCGTGAGCAGAGAACAGCTGGCTTCAATGCTTGATAAAAAGAACATTTATGATGCATTATTAACTATAACAAATACCGATATAGGAGAATTTCTCCGTAGCAGAGTAGGCCCTGAAAGTACGTTAGATGAAGTAGAAGAAGCATTGTATCGGTATCTTTGGGATGAGGTACTATCTATAAGGAATTATGGTTTAAGGGAGGTAGAGGAATTCATTAACGCATATATCATAAAGTATGATTTATTGAACACTATTTTTGCTGTGCGGGCTTTATTCTATGGAAAAGAGATAAGTAATCTACTATCACTAGGTCTACTATATGAAAATAATCTATTAGACGAACTATTGAGCGCTAAGAGTTTTAAGGACATTGTATTTATTTTAGGAAAGGTATCTTTACATGACTTTGCACGTATAGTTAACGATTATTCGGAGAGACTTAGGGGAAAGGATTTAAGTGCGTTAAGGGCTGTTGAGTCGGAACTTTACGAGAGTTACTTCAATAATCTATTGAAAACAGTATCGATTATTAGAGGAGGATTAGAATTAAAAAGAGCTGTACAAAAACTAATAGACGGCCATAATATATTTGTTGTACTGAGAGGCATAGTATCTAAAACCCCTAAGGCATTAATAGCAGCATCTTTAATAGAACCTACAATACATGTATCACATGATACTCTGCTAGAGGCTGCCGAACAAAGTAATATTACGCAAGCTTTACAAGTACTTTCACATACTCCTTATGAGAAAATGATTACAAGAATAAGTAGTATAGTATCTGCAGGTGCAAATGAGTCGCTAATAGAGGTTGTGTTGCTTCAAGAATTCTCTAAGGAATTAGAAAGCGATAAATTAAGCGACTTTTACTCGCCGTTACCCGTGTTAAGTTATATTGTTAACAAGGAATTAGAAGCATCAATGTTAAGAGTAGTTTTCTGGAGTATATGGAATAACATGCCTAGAGAATTGATCGAACCAATTGTAAGAGGGATTAGCAGTGAAGGCTAGGAGAACCGATATAGCAGTTATAGGATCAGAGGC
>JALWGO010000157.1 GCA_027038805.1 Thermoprotei archaeon | reverse complement strand
GTGAAATACGGTGATAAAATAGTAATACCGGGAACCAGTCTAAAGGGAGCAGCTAGGAGTAGACTAGAACTATTCTTCAAAGCACATAATGGTTCCGTCCCCTCAGACTTCGTTAAAGCTTCTCCTCCACCACCAAGGAAGGCTCCCAGGGGAACACATGGGTGGAGACATCAGCGCATATGGCCTACGAGCCTAGAGAATAGGCAGGGGGTTTGTGATGCCTCTCAAGCAGAGTACTGGGAGGACATAAGGCTATGTGTAACATGTAACTTGTTCGGGGCCCCGGGTATAAGGGGGAGAGTCTTCTTCGGAAACCTTGAATCCAGTGTAAAACCCATTATTGCTACAATAATAGTTTCAAGACATGGAAGAGAAGTTAAAGCAAGCTACGAGTTCATCCCCAAGAACACGGTCCTCGAGGGCTTCCTAGGCCTAGACGGGATCAGTCTTGTCGAGTTAGGCTTGCTTTCAATAGCTTTAAGGCTTCACGAAGACAAGCCTATTCTCATTGGGAGATTCAAGTATGCTAAACGTAGCGTCGAGTATAATGGGAGCCGGGTTGCGGAATGGATGGGGAGGATAAATGTAAGTGCTCGCAGACTAGTTGTACCAAGATATGCTGATAATACAAGAAGGGTTCTCGAGGAAGCGGGTATAGTGTTTAGAGAAGAAGATAGCATAGTAGTTGAAGGCCAAGAACTAAGCAAATTAGTCAAACTAGCATTCGAGAAAGCTAGGGAGGAATATGGGCAATGGTTTAGCAATATAGATGAAATTGAAAATCTCGAAAAACTTGATAGAGGCGAGCTAGATGACTGAGACTAGTGAGGGAATAGTAAAAGACGTTACTAGTATTGAGAGCGTAGTTGACATAATTAAAGGGCTCGTTGGAGCCAAGATCAAGGATTCATGCATAGTAGTAGAATACTGGGATAACAGTATGAGAACATTCTCGGGGCAGAAAACTAGTGATCTTCTAAGAGAGTTAAACGAGGTCAAAAAGCGTAGAGGAATAGTAAAAATCCACATATTAGTAAAGACTGAAGGACAAGAATACATAGCAGCTAAGCTCAACTACATATTACTCTTAGACCTCGATTCAATGAAGCTCATAAAATACGATGTTAATGTATCCTTCCCTATAGAAGAGCACTTTATAGAGTGTTTTGGTGGTAGCTAATGGTAAGTGTTATCCGAGGATTCATTATACCCTACCCTATAAGTAAAGATAAGAATTCAAAGACATACGATTACGTTGACGCATACGATGTTACGGATAGGTCTAAGGTTATCTGTCAGCAACTCAAACACTATTATGGTGAGGCATTAAAGTATTTGAACACTTATTATGAGGGATTGAAGGAATACCTAGGAGATAAGATAAACGATGAAAAATACAGATTCTATGATAAAGCTCTACTTGTTCACGACGTAATAGTATGGCTTATGAGGGCACCCCTACACTATGATCCGATAGAAGGCGTCCACGTATCACCTTATAAGCTATACTTATTGTTAAGGCTCATCCCATTAGAGGTATTAGAAGAAATAGAAGGTAGGAAGATAGGAGAAGAAAATCTAATAGAAATAGCGGAAATACTATTCGAAATAATAAAACGGGTAGAGAGCTTACGAAAGGGAGGAGGAAACCCAGTAAAGAGTCTTGAAAAAATATTGTATGGAATACAGGGAATAATCAGCATTGTTGATAACGTGAATTTCCGTAGAGTTGCTGAAGAAGCCCTATACTTTATTCCAGCAGATACAAGACCAGGCTTCAATACAGTAAACCTATTCTCCCACCTAATACTGACATCAGCGATAATGTGGGCTATCCGATACAGTCCAAATAATGTAGACTTCTTAGAAATACTAGCAGCTCTCCTACACGATATAGGAAAACCATGTAACCCGGAAAAACATGTCCAGGCAAGCAAGGAATATGCTGAAGAATTGTTAAGGAGAGCACCATCAATATTTAGTGGTGAAGAACGAGGACAAATAATCGGTCTCATAGAGAAACATCATAGTGTTGGCAGTATAATACATGTAGCTGACGAAATAGCTGCAAAAGAGCGTAGCCTAGAAGCCGTTGAGAAGATACTCATAGAGGACCCCGAGAGCCCATTGATAAAGATCCTATCTGAAAGAAAGGGCTTTGTAAATAAGGAGGAGTTGAAGGATTACTTTAAGAAGACTGGTAGAGAGGTATGGAATTTCTGGAAACAATTCAGTAGCGAAGATTTAAGGAAGGTTACGGAATACTATGTTAGACGTATTAGAAGATTGCCTAGGGAGAGATTGTTTAGAAGGGGTAGTGTTAAGGGTCAGTTAAAGATAGCTGCAATTGATGTAAGAGGTATTCAAGGGGCTATAAGGAGAGCTGATGACTTAAGGATTCTAATAGCTACAAGCTATCTAATAGACTTATACGTTATAGCATACCTACCATTCTTGATTCAAAAGAAGAAACTAGTCCCATTATCAGCCTTTATATACAATGCTGGAGGCGTAGTAGAGTTAATCCTACCTAAAAATCTAGGGATAAACGATGTAGTTGACGATGCCCATAAAATAGCTGTTAATAATATAGGTGTAAGCATAGTCTATGCTGAAGCATTATTTAATACAAACTATAATGCTATGATGGATGAATTGAATAGAAACCTAGATAAGAATAAGCTAGAAGACGCTCGAATAGAAGAATTACTACAGGGTTATATGAAGCCCTGCGACTACTGTGGAGTTGAAAAGGCATCAGATAAGATCTATGAAAAATTTGTTGGCGATCTCTGCAAGAAGATTAGAGAGTTTGGTGACCTACTACACTTTAAAGAGAAACTGGGCATAGAAGAGGCAGCCAGATATATAAGAATAGATGGTATGGGATTCAAAGATCTCTATGCTAGTACTCCAGGATTATCTGAGTGGATCAAGGAGAACCTAATAGAATATTATAGTGGTATGGATCCGGATAGAAAGTATGGGAAAACGTTAAATTATGCTATGATTAGTATTGACGGCAACCTTATGGGAATGTTCATGTCTTCTTCTACATCCTTTAGCGATGCAATTGAGCGAAGCTTTAGGATAGACCTAGCATTAAAGAAGGCGTTAAGGGAAACCATAGAGGATACGGTAAAGAAGACTCTTGAAAAACTTGAGAAGAATAGGGGTGTAAGAGAAGCCCTAAGAATATATACTGGAATCCTATATGTTGGTGGAGATGATGCTAGATTCATAGTACCAGCATGGCTCTCAATACCCTTCACGCTATCACTAATAGCACTCTTCTACCGCTATATGGGAGGCTACTCAACTCTTAGTGCAGGTATAGCTACTGCACCGCCAAAGCATAGTGTATGGGGCCTCCTCGAGGCTTCGAGCAAGCTGGAAGAATATGCTAAGAGTGTAGGGAGAAAGATAAGCATACTAACCACTATGTGCGATGAGGTATCTGGTTTAGGTGCTCTAGGACTAGTCTACACCGACTCTACAAGCATGCTCACAGATTCTAAGATCAAATACCTCTACGACGAACTCGTCAATAAAATGTATCTCTCAGTACAACCCTTCTCTATCGCA
>JALWGO010000156.1 GCA_027038805.1 Thermoprotei archaeon | reverse complement strand
CTTAAAATAATTGATGATATGAGTATTCGCAGACCTATCTCCTTCTCGCAACCACAGCGAAGAGGTTTTGCATGGTATCTCCTTATACATGCTCTCTCATGTGTTCCTACGAGAGCAGCTGTATCGGTAGCGGTTACGGCTAGGTACCCATAGTTTTTAGTAGCCCATAGAGCTGAGTCTATGAAGGGTATTGGTGATCCAAAGGGGTCTACGTCTATGAAGTCTCCTCTCAATCCCACCTGGGGTAACATATTGAGGAGCAAGTTGGCGTCTAGGCAATAGGTTTCAACTCTACTGTTAAGATTGTTTAACTTTACGTTCTCCTCAATTATACTATATGCTTCTGGATCAATATCGTTTACAACGGCTTTTCCAATGCCTTCAACTTCTAAGAGATATCTTATTCCTCTCACACCACTACCAGCTAGAGGGTCGACAACTAATTCTAGACTAGCTCCAAGTCTTTTCACAGTGTTAAGAAATACTATGCTGAAATCTCTATTAAACACCATTTTAGGATTATAGAATACTGGTGCCCAAGAAGGTTCGTAGACTCCATCTGGTCTTGAATAAAGTTTAGGATTTGGTACAAGGATTCTAGCCTTACCCTCAACTACTTCTATTAATTCTCTTTCAACCACTTTACGGCTTCCCGGAAAATAGGGGTAGGAGACGACTAATTATTTTCTCCGCTAGAAAAACCCTATTCTCCAATGTAACAATATACCTCTCAGCATCTTCGAGTAAACGGGATATAACTGGGTCACGCATCCTATAATGTACTACAGCTACAACGGGCTTACCCGACCTTAACACCTTAATAATGGCATTACGTAATTCGCCTAGTCTAAGCTCCATAGGCCCTATCTCATCAATACCGATGATATCTGCTTCTACTAATGCATGATCTAAAGCTCTAGCCCCAAAGGAGCCAGCTTGTGGATTAACAATATACTTACCTATACGTGGCCCATTCTTGAACAAATATTTATGTGCAAGCCATTCCTCTTCTCCAGTCATTAGGTCTCTTATCCTAAAACCTATTCTCATGGGACCTTCTCTAACTTCGGGACAGATAATTCCTCCAATCCTTGCTCTATTCTTTAATGCATCTAGTATTTTATTAAATATAGTTGTTTTACCTACACCTGGTCTACCGGTTATCACTATTTTCAAGGTCTCCAAGAATACTTCCCTATACTGCTGGGATATATACTATGGATGAATAATTAAAGTTATCCTAATGCTAATGTTTGAAAGGTTAAGCGTTTTCTTCGAGATCTCTTAGTCCTTCAACTATACTTATACCCATGCGCTCTACTTCACGTCTAAGCCTAGGTGTCTGTATTATTGCTGCTCTCTTAACCTCTATTATTCTCTCAAGCTTCTCCGACTCCTCAGCTTTAGTTAGAACCTTGTTTTCTCTATGATGTTCTACTATGATAGTGTACCTTGTCCCATACATGTCTAAAGCTATATCGAAGACCGTGTTTACTGCATGTGCTATTCTATAGCCTTTCTCCAAAGCCTCATTTATTATCCTCGCTTCAGCTATATGGTCTGGCTGGTTATCAATGCTTTCCTTGGGTGTTCTAAAAACGTTTATGGGTTCAAGTATTTCTTCTCCAAGTATGTCTACTAGTTTTTTAGCTTTGTCTATGTTTATATCCATTTTACCTCTCTCGTAATCATAAACCGCCTTACGTGTAACGCCTAATGTTAACGCTATATCACCTAGGCTTAGCCTCTTCTCCTCTCTAATCTCTCTAAGCTTCTCCCTGTTTATGCTGACATAGAATTCTCCCCGCTTATAGTACACGTAGATATCCTCACTACCAGACAACACGCTTTCCAATGTTTGTGGAGTTATAGCTGGCAGTCCATGGCGATCATATAATACGTAATCCTCCATGGGATTTCTGTTAAATATTTCGCTAACTATTATAGACGGGATATTGAGTGTATATGATATGCCGTGAAGCTCTTTGGCTTCTCGATAATGAATATCGTCTATAGATGATATAATCTTTACCAAAAGTTTTCTTTCACCTGAAGCAGCGACTATATCTATGCTCCGCTTCTTAATATTTCTAGGATAGTCTAGCTTCTCTATGCGGAAATGGTGTTTTCCCAACACCTCTAGTACGCTCTCCAGTAATCGCTCCATAACAGCTCTCATCATTACTGTACCCTTATCTAATATGGGTACTGAGGACTCCACAAGTAGTTTTCTTATCTAACGTTCTTAAAATTTCTCTTGGAAAAATTATTGGGGGCTGTGGGAAAAATTACTTCTTTCTATTATATCTAGCGTATACCATTGCGTGGTCTTTGTCAAATGGTTCTAAGTGTACTACGTCTATTATTTCGAAGCCATTGTTCTTCAACGTATCTATTTCCTTCTTATATATCTCGCTTGGAGCTTTCGTTACGTCAATACTTCTAGCCTTTATTGCTAGAAGTAGCCATCCACCATCCTTTAAGAAGAACTCGGCATTACGTACTACTATTGATGCTTGTTCGGGTTGGGCTACGTCCGCGTATATTCCGTCAACTGCTTCAACAATATACCTATACTTCTCGGGAAATCTAGCATCGCCTAGAATGGGTATAATATTGGGTCTAGTCTCAGCTACTAAGACGAATTCTCTCATAACTCTTGGAGCAAACTCAACGCCGAAGAGCTTGCCTTTAGGCCCTATGATATCAGATACATGGCTTGGCGTCGTGCCAGTGGCGGCTCCCAAGTATAGTATACGGTCTCCCTCCTTTACGGGTAGTTCTTCTAATCCTTTTAGTAGTGCTGCAGCTAGCTTACTGCGATAGGCATTCCATTCGCGGTATTCCTTATCACCGTACTTGAATAATCGTTCACCGTAAACCCTCTTACCTGGTGCAAGGTTCTCGGTTGCAAGTTTTGCGGAACCATCATCTAGTTCTACAATGTATACTCTCTTATACTTTTCATGCTCATATACTTTTACTACTTCGGGCATCACGTGTACACCTTATCACAGATTTATTCTATGTATATGTGTAAATATCTTACCTCCTACCCCTTCTACCCCTCTTCTTCCTCCTAGGCTTCCCTCTTCTCCTTGGAGGAGCGGCGGGCTTTTCCTCCTTCTTTTTCTTTACTGGAGGCTTTGCGTAGAGCTTCTTTATCTCTTCTATTCTCTTCTTAAGCTGTTGTACTAGTACGTCTCCAATGAATCTACCAGTAAAGGCATCCACCTTAGCGGCTATTGCCAGTTTGGCTGCAAGAGCTCTTGCTATTTTACCTCTCTGCCACTTTGGTGATCTATGGATGTCTGGATACTGGAATATAACTCCATGCTTTGGTGGTCTTCCACCAGTTCTAAGTGCTCTAAACAAGGCTTTCTCTGCTCCCAAGACCTGGATGGTGCTTGCGGGTAGGCGTGCTAGTTGTTCTAGTCCTCCGGCAAGGCTTAGTAGTCTAGCTCCTAGTAGGGGTCCTACGAGTGCCGTAATGTTTGGTGCTACTTCTTTCATAACTGCCTCTATGTAGCTTGTGAGTTCTCCTCTAAGCCTATACAATTCTAATGTAATGTTGGCTAATGTCTG
>JALWGO010000155.1 GCA_027038805.1 Thermoprotei archaeon | reverse complement strand
TGCTATAATATAGTTCTTCCACCCTATAATATAGCTAAAGTCTACTGAAGGGCAATCTACTACTATTCTATCTGGATCCCTCAGATAATCTTCACCGAGCACTTTGTATTCATCAACCTGGTAGATAAGCCATGTAGACTCGTTTCTCCCAATACTATACTTGTCTATGGGGAGAAGCTTCTTCAATTCCATAAAGAGTCTTCTCTGTCCCCTTAAAGTACAAAGGGTATAGCATCCACTAATACAGTAGAGCCTACGTGGCGTTAATTCGAGGTACCTATCTAATACGGCGTTAGCCTCCCAAAGCCTGCCTCCAGGCCTATCAGATCTACAAGTTAGTAAAACCTTGAATAAGCTCCTCGTATCGCCTAGGGTAAAGCCTAGAAATCCATTGCATCCTAGTGGGCGGGAAACTCTATTATATATACATTCTAACTCTAATATCGTAGACATAAGGGAACTCCCATGCCAGGATATTAACTATGCTTATAAGCCTAAATATAGTTTTTAAGCTGAGGGTAGAGGAGGATCTCTATTGGTCAGAATACTGTTAAGAAACGCTACAGTACTCTACGGGAAAGAATTGAATATAATACCTAGAGGATACGTTTACATAGAAGACGACCAGGTCAAGAAGATAGGTGAAGGCGAGCCACCAGAGGACTATAGGTTAGCTGAACTATACATAACGGCTAATGATAGACTCGTAATGCCTGGCACCCTAAGTCCCGTAACCTATATCTCCTTCTATCCCTTCAGATACCTTCTATTAAAGAACCTAGTCAACCCCATTGACATATTATCAACCTTAAGCACCAGCGACTACTATAATATATCGTTGATGGCAGGCTACGAGCTAGTAAAAAACGGCGTCACGACTGTAGGAGTATTAGACCAAGAAAACCTTCACACAATAGCTAGAGGGCTCTATGAGATCGGATTAAGAATACTACTACTAGTGGATCCCTACGCCAACGACCTTGACAAAATAGTTGAAGAGTGGGATGGAAAAGACGGGAGAGTACACGTTTACGCGCTCGTAGAATCATCTATTGATGCGCGAAAATATTCTGCAAAACTGGGCTTGAACAAAATAGTTGCTAAACCAGCAAAAATGCCCGGAGGAGCAAAAATACTCGTAGACCCGCCCGGAATGATTAGGCCTAGTAGCACCGTAGTCACCTTCCTCAATATAGGTAGATGGGTTAATGGCGTAGGATTATCTATAGGTGTCGCACCACAATACAATATGTTCGATATAGCGCGGAGACTATGGATAACAAGTAAGACGAGTTCAAGGGAAGCGTTAGTACACGCTACTTCGAGAACAGCAGAGATCTTCAGCTTAGAAAACCTAGGAGTAATAGATGAGGGTGCTAAACCCGATATAATAGTACTAGATTTCTCCGAGCCACCAAACTGGCCTTTAATACCATTCAATGGCATAGTATATGATATGGTATTAGACTCAAATCGGAGAATAGAAACAGTCATCATTAATGGAGAAGTAATAGTAGACGGTGGCGACCCCCTCAACGTGGGATACGATAAAGTATATAAGGCAAAGGAAAAGATTACAGACCTAGTAGAAGACATAATGAAGAAGTTGAGAGGTCAGTAAAGCATGGTGACAACTGTGATAGGCTTAGCAGCTGGGGCAGCTCTGGGAGTACTAGTACTAATACTTCATTCTTATATAAGAAGCCCTGTGAGTAAGGCAAAAACACTTAGTTTTGCAGGCTCCATTATAGGTGGGCTCCTCTTAGCCGCTGGAATAGTAGGACTGATAGATGCTCTCATAACTCATCTATGCATATTGAATTTAGTATCATCAATAATACTCTTTGCAGTAGGATTATTCTTCGTGGTTAAGGCGTTCTTCTTAGCTAAAATAGAGAGAAAACACGGTAATTCGAAAAAGAGTTAGCTATGATTCCTTCACATATTATTTATTATTTTATTCTAGAAGTATCTCCTATTATTATCGGGGAGAAATAATATGTCATTTCTCAAGCTTTTAAGAAAACTAGTATATACTCCAGGAGTCTCGGGATATGAGGAGCGTATAAGAAACGAGATACTATCGATTGCTAAAAAGTATGGTAAAGTATCCGTAGATCCTATCGGCAATATTATATTGGAGCTGGGAGAAGGCTCACACTCAATACTCTTTGCCGCTCACATGGATGAACTAGGTCTTGTTATAACCAATATAGAAGATGATGGATTGATAAGGTTTAGGAAAATAGGCGGAATAGATGATAGAGTCCTAGTCAGCCAGCACGTATTAATCCATAGCGGGAAGGGAGACATACCGGGTATTATAGGGCTTACACCACCTCATCTAAAGCTTGAGAAGGAGGTAAAGGTTCTGCCATGGAATGAACTAGCTATAGATGTGGGAGCTAGTAGTCGTAGTGAGGTCGAAGAATTAGGTGTGAGAATACTTGATCCAGTAACCTTTGCTAAACCCTGGTCACTACTACGACGTGGAGAAGTAATAGCAACTCGCTCAATTGATGATAGATTTGGCTGTGCTATACTCCTAGAGCTTGCACGAAACATATACGAGGGCAAGGTAAAGCCTAGAGGCAAAGTATACCTTGCATGGACTGTACAAGAAGAAGTAGGGCTTAGAGGCGCATTAGCCTTATCACATACTTTGAGGCCAGACTACGCGGTATCAGTAGATACAACTTCATGTTGTAACCCGGTTATTACGGGTACACTGGCTCCGGGCAAGGGTCCTACTATTAGATTTATTGATAATGCCGCTATACTCAATCCGAGGCTCGTTAGATACATTGTTAGTTTAGCCGAAGCTAATGGAGTAAAACTACAATTAGTGTCAGCTGGTGGTGGAACAGATGCAGCTGCTTTCCAGAGAGCTAACGTGAACATACTTGCACTTGGTGTAGCTACAAAATACACTCATAGCACTGTAGAAATGGCTAATATAAACGATATGATGGAACTATTAAGACTCCTAAGCATAATAGTAGAAGACGGTTTTAGAAACTATAAATAATTGGATCAGACAGCCACCGCTCTTTCATAGCCCTTAAACACTAGGCTCATACTTGTTCGGGATGCTCATCACTACCAGGTATTCTTCTTAGCCTCCAATATTAGTCTAGCTAGTTTCGCGAACCCCCTACCACTAGGTTCATCTAATACTAGGTCAGCTTTCTCCTTCAATGATTCATCAGCATTTGCAACAGCTACACGCAAGCCTACTGCATTATACATTTCAACATCGTTTGCCCCATCACCTATCCCGACAACATAGTCTCTACTAACACTTATTAGTTCAAGAGCCTTCAGCAACCCTTTATCCTTCCCTGCGTCAATGGGGATTAAATGTATTGCGAAACCCGATGAGAGTACTTTTACCCACGTTATATTCCTCGATAAGAGAAACCTCTGGATACGCTCAGTAAGCTCCTTATGGGCCTCAAGGCTCTTCACTTTGGGCCTAAAAGCATAATCGTATTCACGATATCTATTCTGCCAAGACTGGGTAAGTTCTTCTCCAAACTCCTCTAATATGAGGCTTATTAGCTCTCTAGTAGACTTTGAGCAAACTGGTATGATCTCACCCT
>JALWGO010000154.1 GCA_027038805.1 Thermoprotei archaeon | reverse complement strand
GAAAATAACATATGCAGCGACGATAGTTTCTCTACATACCTATTTCCCCGTTTTTCTTATCTTTTACATAGTTTAATTGCATAATCCAGCATAAAAGGAACAACAATAAGAATTGATAAGAGTTCTGGTATAGCAGCACCTCTAGGAATATCGTAGACGAAGTGAAGATACCATATCGTGATAAACGAGATAACCGCTACCACTGGAAACAAGATCTTCTTCCACCTTACACCATACACTATTATAACAGTCATCAACGAGATAAAGAAGGTCACAGATACAATAAAGTGAACCCTACCATAAACCTCATCGAAAACAGCTATTAGATTCAATAAATAAGAAGAGACAAGCAATAACATACTGTATACACTATCTCTTCGAACAGCGCATACAAGAGAATAGGTCGCGAGTATAAAGGCGCCAAGACTAAGCCCTAGATTAAACACTATTGCCACATTACTCTTCACTGCATGACCTAAATCACTAAGTGCATTATCTACTAGATTAAACCACCCGGAAACCCAAGCAGCAACGCCAATAAACAGTAATGGAACGATGAGTCCAGCACAAAGTAGACATATACACTTCAAGCAAGAATACGATCTGCTTGTCACGCCTTCCATCCTCAAAAACAGCATAGATAGTGTACAATTATAATACTAGCATAGAATGAGGTAAAAATCTCTAAAAAACATTTTATGTTCTACATAAATTTCTCTCTATTATTTATCTCGTTATTGACCTGGCGGTG
This sequence comes from Thermoprotei archaeon, assembly GCA_027038805.1. Taxonomy (GTDB): domain Archaea; phylum Thermoproteota; class Thermoprotei_A; order Sulfolobales; family WANQ01; genus JALWGO01. The sequence continues at coordinate 2,852 of JALWGO010000154.1, read as the reverse complement.
GAGGCGGTGGTTGCGGTGGTGGTGGATAAGGATAATATTGTGGCGTTGTTTTCTTCTTCCTCTTAGCAAACGCTACTACTACGCCAGCAATTACGGCGATTACTACTATTCCTACTATAACGTATATAATCCAGTTTGAAGAACCAAAAGGCATCATATGTGTTTCCGTGTGTTGTGTATTCTGATTGCTTTGTACTCCGCTAGCTGGTCCAGTTGATGGTGAGGGTTGTGTTGTTGGTTGCGGTGTACTTGTCTTTGTTGTGCTAGACTGTGTAGTAGGTGATGGTTGTGTTTGTCCCTCCCATGGTATTACTCCTATCTTCTCTTTTAACTCGCCTATATTAGTGTCTACTAGATGAGCTTTCAAATAACCTACGGGATTGCTTTCAGAGTATATTTCGAAAGCATAGAGTACATGAGAGTCTTCGTCGTAGTACAATCTTGCTCTTGCATCGGTTCCATTAATGCTGAGCACGGTCTCATTATATGTTAATGGAAAAGGCATAGAGCTAAACTCTTCTCTAACATCATCTTCAGTCATATTCCGTAGCTCTCTAACCTTGAGATCCAAAACCTCACCGCTATATGTGTCTAAATAATATCTCACACGTGCTATTAGATCAACTTTCTGTGTCGGATCTTCTAATTTTACATCTATGTCATAGGTCACCCATTTACCACTAAGGTTAACGCTCGTAGACGTTGTGGTAGGTGGCTGTGTAGTAGATGTAGCAGTAGCAGTCGTAGTTGTTGTGGTTACCCCACCAGTGCTTTGCCCATAATTTGTATCGGTGAGTACCAGGACGTAATAGTAGTCACCTTCATTGACCGGACGTATCTCTGCACGTTCAAGTAAGCCCGTATTAATATTATATTCAGCATCAACAGTAAAGTTAAATGCGTTATACGATACATCTCCACTTGGCGGTATTTGTGCCGGATCCATTGTAACGTTTAAGAAGTAGGCAAAGAGAGTGTCTACTGCAACACTAAGCCAATACTCTATTGCTGATTGATCCATACCCTCAAAGCCAGATACTACTCTAAAATCAGTAACATTCGCCTCCGGGAACTCTGGATCACTCAAATTAACATAGATATGAGCTACAATATGGCCCGTACCATTAACAGAATACACGTGGAGATCGTATTTAGCCCAATATTCCTCGCCAACTGCTAAAAGTGGCAGCGACATCGAGAAAACCACTATAACGACAATCAGCAATCCTATGGTACTCAAATATTTTTCTCTACCAAACCCGTGTTCCAAGATATAGCGCACCTTTAAGTGTTAAGAAAATATCACTGAACTCTATATATAAATTTTAGTGAGAAAAAAGAACAATATAATATATAGTTGATAGATGATAATAGCATTCAATATACAGCATCTTATCATAAATTACACAATATTCTAACTTAAAGAAACTAATGAGGTGATAATCACTATCTCTGTACTTCAAAAGAAGTTAATAGAAAAGTTAAATAAAGATCATAACTGCATCAAAAATAATAGGTCTTATGAGAGCGCTCACGTTTAAGGGTATTTGAACTTTAAAGTTTCTTAGAGAGAGCATAGTATTTTAATGCGAGATCACATGCTCCAGATAAGAGGCGTAGTGTTTCATGTGGTTCTGGAATGGCGTTTACATCATGTGTAAAGTAGTTTCTAGCAAGCTTGCTTGTTTCAATCAGTCCCTTCAAATATTCAGTCTTAATTCCCAATATCTTGATTAGTCGTTTAGCAACTAGCTCTACATTGCAAATTTTCTTATTATTTTTGACTTCAAAGGCATTAAGCATTGAACATAGCTTCTCGTAGACGTACTGAACTACTTTACCCGATATTAGAGAAGATGCTAAGTAATGTCCTTTCTCATATTCATCAATTGCTTGTACAAGATGTTTATAAAGATTCAAGTCAAAGTCTCTTACCTCTTTGATTTGAGTCCTCAAAGATGCTAACCTATCATATTCTTGAGGGTTCAAGCGGGGTCCGAGAAAGAGTTCTAATGCATCAGCTATTGCTCTACTGGCAGACGCTATGGATTTTAGTTTTGCGACCATTTCCCCCTTACTAGATATAACCCTAATTGTTATCTCAGTTATAATATCCCTCGAATGAATACTTTCAATATCCATAATGGAATTCTCAATTTCCGGTAGAACTTGTTTAATTCTTTCGCGCAAGTCTTGATAATGGTTTAGGAAAATATTTATATAGTTAGCATAAATCTTATAGGGGTTCTTTACCTCTGTATCAATATATCTATCTAGGTTATATATGAAATCCTCTATTTCTTCTCCTAGGTGTCTTGCTTCCTCAGCCAATATCCTTAGATTTAAAGCATTAATTCTATTTCGTGTCATAACTTACATGATCCTCCTTTCTCTCTTTGTTTTAAACTCCATTTAAAAAGAAGATTAACATCATAATAAAAACTTACACTTACTCACGCTATTACGTAAATAGCTTAATACTTGCATTAACGAGCATCAATTAAAGAACTCTTGATCTGAATAGTTTTGTAGAAAATGTGGTAATGGAGGCATAAAGCGATTTAGTAGACGTATAGCTAACATGCCAAGTGGTCAGCACTAATTAGAAGTATAGAGGATCAAGCATACGTGATTTATTTGGTGGGGCCGCGGGGATTTGAACCCCGGACCACGGGGGCCCAAGCCCCGCATCCTGCCAAGCTAGACTACGGCCCCTTTCTTCTTTGTCGTGTTTTCTGGGTTGGCTTGGTTTTTAGGGGTTTTGGTGGTAGCCGGGCGGGGATTCGAACCCCGGTCACGGGGGTTCTCCCCTCCGACCTTTGGTGGCGGTCGGGTGGGCCAGAGCCCCGCAT
>JALWGO010000153.1 GCA_027038805.1 Thermoprotei archaeon | reverse complement strand
ACTTCTAGTGGTGTGTCTAGTAGTGCTATTTTAGCCTTCTCAACCCTCCTAGGCATACCAGGATGAACAACCTCCTTATCCAACACAATACCATAAACAAGCTGCGAATCAAGAAGACTACCGCCATGTTTCTTTATTACTTGTATATGATCAAGATCTATATACCATTTGTCTCCTCTTTTTTCTGCTACTTGTTTAACTGCTTTAACTGCTAGTTCTGCAAGATACTCCCTAGCGCCATGAACTGCTTTACTTGTGAGAGAAGTCATTGCTACCTTCTTCAACGTGTCTAGATCGTTTACATCTATTTTCTTTGCAATCTTATATATATAATTGACTGCTTCTTCCATAGCTTTCTTATAGCCATTTACTATTATTGTTGGATGAATGTTTTTCTCGAGTAACGTTTCGGCTTCTCTTAATAGTTCTCCTGCGAGAATTACAGCTGTTTTTGTACCATCTCCAACTTCCTCGTCTTGACCCTTGGCTATTTGTACTAGCATCTTTGCAGCAGGGTGTTGTATATCCATTTTATCGAGTATAGTTGCACCATCGTTGGTTATAGTTATATCCCCTAAGCTGTCTACAAGCATTTTATCCATACCGCGTGGCCCATATGTTGTTCTTAGTACCTCTGCAACTGCACGAACAGCCATGATGTTTGCTCTAACGGCATCACGTCCAGCGGTTCTTTGAGTGCCTTCTTTTAATATTAATACGGGAATACCCATAGGCTCTGTAGCCATAAGTTCTCACCTCAATGATGATCCAGTTTTCTTGGAGTGAGGGGTTCTATATAAACCTTACCCCGAATTATGTCTTTGAAAACCCTTCATCAAGACTTAAAAACCATATTATGTTATTCTAGCTCATAGTGGGTTGATAGCATGGGGAAAGTGCGGACAAGTATTATAAAAAGAACAGCAAGGAAACTCTTAGCAATGTATCCCGATGCTTTCACGGAAGATTTCGAACATAATAAAAAAGTTGTTTCGGAGTATATTTCAGTAGATTCGAAAAGAGTTAGAAACCAAATAGCTGGCTATATTACACATTTGATAAAGATTAAAAAGAAGCTTGAAGCTTCCTAAGAGGAAAAGAAAGAAAAATGTTAGAAATTAATGTGAGATTACGAGGAATAGGAGGCTTAAAGGTAAACGAAGAAATAAAAATTCATATAAACGAAGAACTCTATATTAAGGATCTTTTGAAAAAAATAATCGAAGAAAAACACGAATTATCAGATTTTATTGACAAGAATACGTTAAAACCAAAGCCTGGAATAATATTACTTATAGAAAACATTGATTATAACATAGTTTCAAATATTAACATAAGAGAACTTTTAGGAAAAAACACTGAAATAAACATTACAATAATACCAGTCAATCATGGTGGATAATCCTTTGCAGACAAAGTTTATAGCTCCCTCATGGGAGGATATCGAAGAGCTTTCCTATAAGATAGCTAAACAAATAATAGATAATAGTATAAAAATAGATTCTATTGTAGCAATACTACGTGGGGGATGGATTCCAGCTAGAATAATAGCTGACCTATTAGGAATAGAAGAGATAGGAGTGCTAGGAATAAAGTTTTATAAGAGTATAGAGACTAGAAAGGAGCAACCGATAATTACCCATCCACTAATATTAGACATATATAATAAGAACGTACTAGTAGTCGACGATGTGGCAGATACTGGAAAGAGTCTCTCTATAGCGATAGAATTAATTCGACTCTATGGTCCTCGAAATCTTTACACTGCAACGATCTACGTCAAACCGACATCAATATTTATACCTGATTTCTACGCGGAAACAACAAGCGCCTGGATAATATTTCCCTGGGAAAAAGCAGAACTTGCACGAGAGTATTCCAATAATAAGATTTCTGAAAAACAATTGATAGAAATGAAAATACAGGCTGGAGTAGATATAGATAAAGTAAAGAGGATTGCCGAACTTGTTAAAAAACAAAATACCTAAATCTATAGAATACGTATTATCATACGATAAGTTATCGTTGTCAACATATCCAGTACTAATACCGTCAACAATTAATATAAACAATATATTACAAGTAATAGATAGATATAATGATAAAGACAAGATAATACAACTAGTTGACGAGAGAATCTGCTTTTCTAACAAACAATTAAAACTTGCTGGAATCCTTACCATAAAATCATTTAGAGAAAAAACAAACATCTCCTCAAAACCTCAAATAGAATATCTCTTGTACTTAGCCGCTACAACACAAATTAAAGATGCAATAAAGAAAATAGGAGCAAAACAAGGGAAGAATAATTGCTTGATAATAATTGCTACTGAAGAATACGATCACAAACAATTATTGAGAAATATAATAGAGAATACAGGTATACTTATTGATAAAAGGAGAATAGTAAAGGATACTCGCTTTATTAAAGAAGTCTACAATATCAGTTTAGATACAATAGAAGATATACTTGAATCAATTATATTAACTAAGATTGCCGTCCTAGACGCTTATAAGTAATTGATCAGCTAGAAGGTTTAATCATTACCATTAGGCTCATTGCCGTCACCAATCATCATATATCTGATAACGAGTCTATATAGAACAACTATATAAGTATTTAAAAGCAAGCTATAAACATCAATCCCTAGCATAAGGTGATGATATTATGGTGCGAGTGGCTGTCGTTGATAGGGATCTATGTAAACCCAATAAATGTAATAAAGAATGTATAAGGTTTTGTCCAGTCAATAGAAGGGGAAAGAAAGCTATAGAACTACACGAAAGCGGGAAATACGTTGTAATCTATGAGGAAACATGTATAGGCTGCGGTATATGTGTAAAGAAGTGTCCCTATAATGCGTTAACTATCGTTAACTTACCAGATGAGCTTGAAAAAAGAACTGTCCACCGATATGGTCCAAACGCATTTAAGCTCTATGGGCTCCCCTTACCTGTAAAGGGGAAAATCTTAGGAATTATTGGAAAGAACGGTGCAGGAAAGACAACTATTCTTAGAATTCTTGCAGGAGAATTAAAACCAAACCTAGGTATATTGGATAGAGAAGTTAGCTGGGATGAAGTCATTAGATTCTTTAGAGGAACAGAACTACAAGTTTACTTCAAACAACTAGCTGAACATAAGTTGAAATCAGCACACAAGATCCAGTATGTTGAACTAGTACCACGCTACGTAAAAGGTAGAGTAGGAGATCTCCTGGAAAGAGCTGATGATAGAGGAATAGCTAGAGAATTAGGAGAAATACTGGGACTTGACAAAATATGGAATAGAGACATAAGAGTGATCAGTGGAGGAGAACTACAAAAATTACTCATAGCGGCAACATTGAGTAAAAAAGCCGACGTATACTTATTTGATGAACCAAGCAGCTACCTTGACGTACGCGAAAGAATACGGATGGCCAAGATAATAAGAAAGTATCTTCCCCCAAACGCCTATAGTATAGTAGTTGAACATGATTTAGCAGTACTTGACTATCTATCAGATCTCATAACAATAGTCTACGGCGAACCCGGAGCCTATGGAATAGTATCAAAACCATATAGCACAAAGAATGGTATAAACTACTTCCTCGAAGGATTCCTACCAGCAGAAA
>JALWGO010000152.1 GCA_027038805.1 Thermoprotei archaeon | reverse complement strand
GTACATACTCTTCACTCAAAAAGACTTCATATTACATATTGAGAGACCCGAGAAATACGGTGGACCCATAGACATTTACAGCTATGATGAGCTAGAGAAGTTGTTCGTTGAGGGAAAAATACATCCACTAGACCTTAAGAATGCTACAGCAGACGCATTAATTAAATTCCTTGAACCAGTTAGAAGATATTTTGAAGAAAACAAAGAAGCTAAGAACCTCCTTGAAACCTTAAAGTCCTCTACTCTAACAAGATAACACGTAACCTCACCTCACTCATAATTACAACATGAATCTCATAAATGAGAATAGGGTTGAAAACAAGAATCTCTCCGAAAATCCAAGGTGTATAGGATGGCTAAGTACTTGATAAAAGCTAGAATAGAAGTAGACGGAATAGTAGATAAACCAGATGTAATAGGCGCTATTTTTGGGCAAACAGAAGGACTCTTCGGCTCCCAACTAGATCTACGCGAACTACAAGACAAGGGCCGGATCGGTAGAATACAAGTCGACCTAAAAGTACACGGAAACAAGACGATTGGAGATGTCGTTATCCCGTCTAATCTTGATAGAGTTGAAACCGCTCTCGTAGCAGCAATGCTTGAAACTGTCGATAGAGTCGGACCATATCCGGCTAAGCTAAGAGTGGTGGATATCGTAGACCTAAGAATAGAGAAGATCAAGAAGATAACCGAGAGAGCCAAGGAGATACTCCAGAAGTGGAGCATGGAGAAAGCACCCGATCTAAAAGAAATCTTATCAGAAATAGCTGAAGTACTAAGAACAAGCCAGATAACAAAATATGGTCCGGAAGGCCTACCAGCTGGCCCCGATATAGATAAATCAGATACCATAATCATAGTCGAGGGAAGAGCAGACGTACTCAACTTATTAAAATACGGTTACACAAATGTTATCGCAATAGAAGGTGCAAGAAGCAAAATACCTGATACAATAGTTAAACTATGTAAGGAGAAGAAATGTATAGCCTTCGTCGACGGCGACCACGGAGGAGAACTAATACTCCGTGAACTATTAAGAAGCGTTAGACTGCATGCCATTGCAAGAGCACCGCCCGGAAAAGAAGTTGAAGAACTAACTGGGAAAGAGATCTCACGTGCACTCAAGAACGTTGTCCCAGCAGAGCAATACAAAGCCCTATTAGAAAAAGAACACAGAAGAGAAAGACCTAGAAGAAGTGAGAGAGAAGAAAAACGGGAGCCTAGAGAAAGAATTGAAGCAAAAGCAGAGAAACCAATACAACCAATAGAACAACCCACGACACCAATAGCTCAACCAGCAAGTGCAGTAGAGGTCTCACAGCCGCAACCAATAGTAGAAGTAAAACCCCGAGAAGCCGTGGAAAAAGTTGCTGAAGTAGGGAAGGCAGAGAAACCCAGACCACCTAAAGGCCTAGAAGAATACGTCATAAGCTTCCCTGACTCAGTTTTAAACGAGGCCAAAAAGCTACAAGGTACTCTTGAAGCAATACTATACGATGAGTCATGGAACGTTGTTAAAAGACTGCCAGTAAGAGACCTCTTTGACGAATTGAAGAAGATTGAGCCAGGTAAGGTCTATGCTATAGTATTTGACGGTATAGTGACTCAGAGACTAGCGGATATCGCTTCTGAGAAAAAAGTACGCTTGATCGTGGGGGCTAGGATAGGTGGTATATCTAAGAGACCCTATGATGTAGAGATGCTAACCTTTAACGATATATTATGATTTAATCATTCATACTACTTTTTAAAGAAATCGAATAGGGTCTTCTGCCCCCTCGCACCAGCCTTTAGTTGCTTCTCCGTTATACCAAAGTATCCTAGAATTCGCAGTGCAGCGGGTATTATCTGATGATCTATATAGTAGTTATGGTCTATCTCATCGACTGAAACCATAAAGTACGGATAAGCCCTTGATGAGACCTTGCCACCACCTTTTACAATAACGTATCCTATTTTATCGCCTTTACTGACCTCGAATCCCGCCTCCTTCATTCTCCTCGCAGCAGTAACATGTGGAGCATCAACACTGTATTCTTCTAGTTTCTTCGATAATGTTTTCCATATTATTAGCTTATTCAATGGTATCTTATTATTGGTTAAATCACTTATTACTTTCCTAACATACTCTATTGCTTTAGATGTATCTCCTTCCTTCAATATTATCTCAACTATTTTCTCTTGGACTTCTTTTGCTAGTTCAGACCAGTCTCCACGTACTGCCTCGAATCCCACTATGTCTATTCTTCCATCAGCTAGGAGGCCCGCGTATCTCTTCTTAGCTTCAGTGAAGAATACTCTTTTATAGATCTTGTCTATTTTGATCTCGAATCCTAGTTCTTTCTCTATTATCTCGATAAATTTTTCTACTTTATCTGGAATATATGTTACGAACAATGAATCTGTATCACCATAAATCACCTTGAGTCCTAGTTTCCTAGCTATCTCAATCGCTTTTCTAATAGTCTGTCTACCCCAGGCTGTAACGGCTTCCGCTCCCTCCTTACAATACCATCTCGCACCCACCCAGCCCATATAACCGTAAGCTGCATTAGCCAGTACCTTCAACGCTTTTTGACGCTCATTTAATACACGATACTCATAGCTATCGGGATCGTATTTTTTCATGAGGTTCTTTACTTCTCTTCTAAGTTTAAGTAATGTTTCAAGAACTCTCTTAAAGAATCCCGGTGGTTCTTTCCGGAATCTATGGCCTACTTCTGGTGCTATCCAACAACCATTCTTCCCGCATTCCTCAGGGTTTCTAACGAGTGTATCAGGGCCCACATTGTATTTTATCATTATGTTGGGATACATGGAGCTAAAGTCTAGTACAGCGATATTCTCGTGTACTCCCCTAACGGGTTCTAAGACTATTGCGCCTCTATAGGGCTCGTAGGGTCTCTCTACTCTATTTGGTACGAGTTCATTATAGCTGTAGGCAGCGCGCATTAAGTACCATTCTAGTCTAAATCCAACACTTGCAGCACCCACTTGGTCTAAGGGTAGGCCAGTGAGGCTTGAAAGCTGTATTGCGAAGGGTAAGAATTTATCGCCTAAACCGTAAGTTGATTTTACATCGTCTTCAGCATATTTTAATAGTATTTTTCGCTTGCTTGGATTGTCCCAGAACTCGGGTATCTGGTACCATTCAATTATAACTCGCTCGGACTTCTTCATAACACCTAGATAGTCGGCTACATTCTCAAGCGTCTTCACCTTTATCTCTGGTATTTCTTCAGCAAAATCATATAGGTCTACGTTGAGCCTACCAGCAATAGATACATGGCCGTAAACGCTTGTTGTTGGCTCGCTATCCTTTCGTCTCCCTATATCCAGTTTTAAGCCAAGTACATGTGCACGTTCGAGTAGGTAGGGCCAGTCGAAGTGATTATTATTGTATCCCATTATTATGTCTGGATCATATTCTAAAACATATTTTACGAATTCCTTTATTACTTCTCTATCATCGTGATCTTCTGCAACGAATAGTTTTAAGTCGCCTCGATCGTTCATTGAGGATACTATTATTACTGGATCACGCTTAGGATTAGGGCTCCCTTGCTTACTATATACTTCTATATCGAAGGCAAGCATTCTTAGACTTGGCGGTCTCTGTTGCTCGCTTTCGGGTAGAGGCTTGGGTGGCTGCTTGGCTATGAATTCCTTTTGTACCCGTCCCCTATATTGAGGCGTTACGGGAGTTTCTTCTACTTCTACTTCATGCCACCAGCATGGCTTTAATCCATGATCTATTATGTATCTCATACTAAACCTTATATCTGCTTCAAGAACATCTTCTACTCCTTCTATTTTTTTAACTTCTTCACGGTATTCTCTAACTGTTTCTGGTATAACAGTTGTTATCTTTAACGCCTTAACTGGTCTACCATAGTATTTCTTGTCGACGGGCTCAACCGAGATTAGAGGGCTACGTGGCTTTGATAACCTCTGTATTCTTGCTTTAACTGTTTCGGGGCTTGTATCAGCTGATAGCAATGCGTAGAAATATGGACGGAAGCTTCTATCTCTAACAACTATCCTATTTCCCTGGTCATCGATGCCCCACATGATTATATGGGGTTCTCTTCCAATTATCTCGTAGGTTACATCCAGTAGGTAAAATTTTAGTGACAAGACTATCGTCTCCCTACTATTTAATTATTTGTACTAGTCTGGTATTAAATGTGATTTCAATAAACCTTATAGTCTCTTAAGCATTAGGTATGCGTCTTCTCCATCCGGGTAATATCTTCTTATCCTATCGGCTATCTTGTATCCTAGTTTTTCATATAATTTTATTGCAGCCTTATTTGAGACCCGGACTTCCAGCATAGCGGTACTCATTGATCTCTCTTTAAATCTTCTTTCAAGCTCTAGCATTAGCTTTGTACCCACACCTTTCCTTCTCCACTCCTTAGATACTGCTATTGATATAACATGACCCACATTACCGTATCTTAGCACACCTACAGCATATCCTATCACTTTACTATTGTTCTCAGCCACTATGAATAAGTCTCCTGATAATGCTAGAAGTACTGCGAGATATTTTCTGGGATACGGTATTTTGAAGGACTCTACTTCTATCCTATATATGTTGTCTAGATCCCTATAGGTTGCTGTACGTATAATTACATCACTATCAGAAGTATTATCAATCATGCTTCTTTGACACCGTAAACATTATCTCCCTAATACCCGTTTCTTGGTAATAGATTAGAGTTAGAGGTGAATAAATACTCTTGAAGATAACGTACAAGAACTTGCGGACAGGCGAAGTCAGAGTCGTACCAGAGACTGAAGATGATCTGTGGCTACTTCAAATGGTTATAGCACCCGGCGATATCGTGATAGCACGGACAACACGTGACATAAGTTTTGGAGATGGGAGGAGCAGTCGTATCCCAATGACTCTAGCTATACGTGTAAAGAACGTAGAGTTTGAGCCCTTCACGACTAGGCTTAGGATACACGGAATAGTAGTAGAGGGTCCCGAGCGTTTTGGAGTAAAGGGCTCTCACCACACACTTCACATAGATTTAGGAAATGAGTTGACCATAGTTAAGGAGGAGTGGAGCAGACTCCTCTTGAATAAGCTTGAGAAAGCAGTTACAAAGGGGCTGAAAGCTATAATAGTTGCTTTAGACTACGATGAATACGGTATTGCTATAGCACAAGAACAAGGCTTGAAGATAATAGATGAGGGCTCCCTAGGTGTTCCGGGGAAAGAAGATCCTAATAGAGAAGATATTTTGAAATCGAAAATAAAGCAGATAGCGAGAACCGTTATTGATACTGCTAGACGACACAATATTGACGTTGTTATAGTGGCAAGTCCGGGATTCATCAAGGATATGCTAGTAGATGTACTCAAGGAAATGGATAAGAAGATACATGTTTACAAGGATTCAGTAAGTATTGGAGGACGTAGCGGTATCTATGAGGTTTTACGTAGAGATATTGTAAGAGACGTATTGAGAGATGTTTCGAGTATTGAGGCTGAAAGAGTTCTCGAAGAGTTTATGTTATTGTTGGTAAAGAATCCTGAGAGAATAGCCTTCGGCCTAAACGAGGTCTACGAAATGGCGCGTATAGGCGCTGTTGAAAAGCTATTGGTATTAGATGAACTAGTTAGAAGCTATGACGTAGAGGAGAGACGAATAGTTGAGGAAGTATTAAAGCTCGTGGACAAGTATAGGGGAGAAGTAAAGATCGTTAGTAGTAGGAGTCCAGCTGGAGAAAAGCTTAGGGGGCTAAACGGTATAATAGCTATACTCCGCTACTCTATTCATCGAGAAAAGTCTCCTGGAGAATAAAACGACCTCTAAGTCTTGGATAATATTCTATTAGCATGGGACCCTCTATACAATTACTTGCCAAGAGTTTTCTCCAATCCTCGTCTGGGTGGAGGTAAACCCATTCACCATCTACTCTATAAGGCTCATAATACTCTATGCAATGCTTAATACCATCTCTTTTCTTTGCCTTAACTACCTGCAAGGTTCCAGAGAAACTATGCTTTTCGTAAGGTTTACCGATAATCGATGATTTACGTATAAACCTATTCCGTAACTGGTAGAAGTCCTTGTATGATGCTGGACAAAAACGTATGCTTACTTTCTCAATGTTTTCTCGAGCCCACTCAATGAACTCCATTGCTGTCTCATAGCTTCCCTCTACACTTATACCATCGCTACTTATAGTAAATCCTCTTTCAGATAAAGCATCTCTATTTGATGCAGCTACTTCTAGCTCATTTATATTCATAAACTCACCACCTACCTCCTCTAAGAACAATGCGAGCTTCTTCAACCACTCAATACTACCGGGTATGGCTGGTACTTCTATTCCAACACGTATTGACGTTTCCTTAACAGCCACTTCTATTTTCTTTAAATAGCGATCATCTACTGGATGGAATCTTATCTCATCTAGTCCAGCATTATCAAGCGTTTTTAATGCTTGTTTATCGGCGTAGCGTCCACTAGTGTATAAGTGTATATGGAATTTTTCGCCAAACTCGTTCTTTAATAACTCTATTACCCTAATGGTCTTGTCAAGAACTATTAAGGGGTCTCCACCCGTTATGGCTGCACCCTTAGCTTTTATGGCGTAGGCTTCTTCTACTATATCGTTTATATCCGCTACGGGTTCGTCGTCAACGAATACTAGGTCTCTTCCACGTCTCTCATTGCTTATCGGGCAATAGTAGCAGGAATCATTGCATCGCCCGGTTATGAAGACTACTATTGATGCTCCGCTAAAACATATTTGGCATCCCTTGGAAGGATTTCCTAGGTTGTATCCAAACCTTTTTGACCCGTATATTTTTCTCACAGTAGGCTACCTCTACTCTGCAGTATTCTTCTAACATACTGGTTTTCTCTAGCAAGTTTTGCGAGAGCCTTTTCAAATGACTCGTCAGGGGATAGCTCGTATTGTAAGAATACTCCTGTTCTACCTATTTCGTCTCTCCTACTTAGAACTCTTACACGCTCTAATACTGTTTCTATAGACACACCTACTATTCTCGCAACAATACTTTCTCTTCCTATAACGGGTGATTCCTTGTGACCGTATTCAGTTGGTTCTATGAGTATTAGTCTCTTGTCTACCCCGGGTACTCTCCTGTTTTTCCGTAGGCCCTCTATGTCGAGGAGTCCACCGAATTTATAGAACTCGTATTCGTTGCGGGATAGTTTTGCTAGGGGGAAGGATACCATTCTAAGCTCTTCCTCATCTAACGCTATATAGGCTTTAGGCGCATGACCTGGAGTTGCCTGGACTATGAATCTCTTATAGGGCTTCATACCCGCCATTTCTAATGCTAGTTCAACTCTATAAGATGGAACCATGAACGGTATGAATACATCTATATCGCTCTTAGGGTTCACATCACCTCTAGCAATACTACCATGAACTATTGGGGTAAGTCCTTGTCTTGCTAGAGCCTTCATTATCCTTAGAGCTTCCCTTCTCTTACTACGTAGTATCTCCCAGTGCTTTTCATCATAGTATACTTCCCGGTACTCTACATGTCTCTCTATTTTCCATTTAACCGGCATATCAGGTACACTCTGCACTCCATATATGTTGTTAGTCAACGTTTTAAATCTCCTACACCTTAACCCTCTCTGGCTTAGAGCTGATAGCATTGGACGCCGTAGATGTTGTAAGCTATTTCGGATATATCTTAACTGCGTGGATCATAGTAATGGCCATAGGTATGGCCAAGAAAGACTTGCTACAGAAATATGGTATAGAAGTAGGACCATTAATGATTATGTGGAAGAGACCCACGAGTGGATCAAAACTTGAGAGAATATCCAAGAATCGCGTTGTAAGGATATGTGCGTGGATAGGTGTAGCATTATCTATTGGAGCCATGGTGTTCGCATATTATTTCCTCATAAACATAGTATTGTCAATCCTATTCCCTCAGACAGTACGCGCTCAGGCTAGACTTATACCCCTCCTACCAGGGTTAACAGTTGTTGGCATCCACATATTCTATTCTATGATAGCTATAGGTATCGCAATAGTAGTACACGAGCTAAGCCATGCAGTCGTAGCGTTATCTGAGGGAATAAAGCTCAAGAGCTGGGGCTTAGCCATGGCATTCATAATACCAGCAGCATTTGTCGAACCAGATGAAGAAGACTATAAGAAAGCAAAACTGTCAAGTAAGGTAAAGCTCTTAGCCGCGGGATCAGCGGCAAACGTGATTATAGGAGTATTAGCCTTATTCCTCCTACAACAAGCAGCCTCACAATACCCTCTCGTAATAGGTATAATACACAACATAAGCAATCAGCCTTCACCAGCCTACCTGGCTGGTCTTCAAAAATACGTTCCCTTTGCAATCGAATCTATAAACGGAACAGTAGTAGACGGGCTAGCCACACTAACAAGTATAATACACGCTCACGCCAATGAAACAGTAAACTTTGTCCTAAGAATATTCTCATATAGCACAATGAGCCAGTTAGACGTAGTACTACATAAACCAGCAAACATGAGCTTACTAGGAGTGTACATAAACCCCTTCCCAGCACCCAAACCCTCCCTCTGTGCTATCGGCTCAGCATGTATACACATACCGGGACTACTAGCATGGCTTGTATGGATTAACATGGGACTAGCCCTCATAAACGCCGCACCACTATTCATAACAGATGGAGGAAAAATCGTAAGCGAGATACTTGGAGAAAAAAGGAAAACAATTTCATATATTATCCAGGGAGCAACGCTAGCGATCCTCGCATTAGCCTTTATAGCAAGTATATTAATGTAGAACAACCTATTATAACCCTTAAAACATTCTAAAAACCTGGGCAGCCCGCGGGAAGGGCCGGGGGCTCGCCCACCCCGTACCCCGAAAAGGGCGTAACGCGGGGGCCAGTAACCCGCTAGCCGGGCCCCAGCACCCCGCTAAGGCCCACGGCTAGCGATGAGCCCCGCCCCGTGGGGCTGGCGGTGGCGGACCACCCGCCCGAAGGCGGGCTGGTACCGTCTTTGCCAGGGGAACCTGGCCAGGCCCGGAAGGGAGCAACCTAACCCTGGACGCCAGCGTTCACGGGTCACCGGGGTGAGATCTAGCCGTGGGGGACCTGGCGGGTGCTTGCTGGGGTCTGCTGGCGGGGTCCGCGGGCTGCTCCACGTATTTATGCTCTATTTCGGGATTTTATGTTATTTCTAACTAGATAGACGAGCTAGTAATCTAAGGGTATTAACCACTGGGGAATACCATTGAATTCAAAGAAACTAGTAATGATTACGTATAAGTATTGTTCATATCATAATATAACCAGATTAATAATAGTGTTCGAAATTTTTTTAATGCTCCCGTATAAGTAGAGTGGTGTGATAACTATGGTGAAGCCACCCATACCCATATCAGTTGACCACCTAAAGTTTAGAATAGAATACATTGAAAACTACCTACATTCTTCTGAGGCTCTTGTAGCGGGTAAAGAATTTCCGCCAAAACTCTTCGTAACGAAGAATGGCGAGAAAATAGTATTCCGCCAAGCAAAGAGAGAAGAAGCAAAGATAATTCTACAAGCTATTAAACCATTAATAGACCATAAATATGATAGAGACTTGTATCACCTAGTATCAGCTAGAACCTATGCCGAAATCCTAGCATGGTTACAGCATAGGTATAAGGATGAATACGTTATCATAGGCGTTCATGGTAACGAGCTCGTAGGCGTATGGAATGCTAGACTATGGGATGAAAACATAGCTATAAGCTTACACAGCCTAACATTCAAGAGGCTTGCAAGAATAGGTCTCGCTGGATACCTAGCAAAGATAGAGCATGCCTTCGATATACTTGGAGTAAAGGAGTGGTGGGCAACCTTCGAGAGCCCATTCGGCTTCCGTATGGGATTCTATCTAAGACACATAACTAAACCATATCCAGAATACCAGCATGAGCTTGGTGGAAGCCCAGTATTCTATATTACAAAAGATGTATGGGAGAGCTTGATAAAGCCACAGTATAAGGAGTATCTAGGAACAAGACCAGTACCAGAGGACTTGCTACAAGAGAGCTATAAGCTACAGCCGCCCAGCAAGTACGAGATAGAGATTACAACAACAAAGAAGTAATAAGGGTTAGTTCCCCCTTAATCTTAATTATATATTAATTTTCTTTTTATTTATTATGATTTATTTTCATGTTTCTCGTATGCAATATAGATAAAGCATACATATATTGTAGCGTTCAATATTTGTCTCCCAGAAGACTAGGTGTTAGAAACGAGGCTCTTCCGCAAACATAGAAACGAGGTTCTAGAAGTAGAGATAGATGATTATGTTAAGGAGATTCTTGAAAATTATATGAGTAGTGGGGAAATAAGTGATAAGTCTAAAGCTGTAAGAGACCTCATTATTAAAGGCTATTGGTACTGGCTTTTAGAGAAAAAATATGGGGTAGAGGGAGCTAAGAGTCTTGAGGCTTGGGATAGAACTTACAGTTGCTTGAAGGTGGAGAGCGGGTATCTCTATTATCGTCTACGTCTGAGTGATGTTATAGAGGAGTTGAGAAATCTATTATTTATTTTCAGTGGATTATTATCGGATCTCTCAACATGTTACCGTGAGCTAAGGAGGAGAGATCCTAATGTGAAAGTAGATGAAGGCAAGATAAGGGAATATAAGGAGAAACTAGATAAGTATATGAGCGAGTACGTTTTATCTCTTAGAGGAGAGTTTGAGACGAGAAAATATGTTGAGAACGAACAATCCTTTCTAAACGAACTAGAGGATATTATTAAGAGGTACCGTGAAAGATTTTGCCGAAAAGAGAAGTGAGGATACGCCTATTACTATTCTTTACCGCCGGAATAGTTTCCAATATGTTTACTGAGGTTCTAGCACCCTTTAACACTTCTATTGCTTTCTTCCAAGCTCTTGCTTCACGTGGGGAAACCTCCTCGGCAACTCTATAATCTTGTTTACGAATATATTCTCGTAATTCCATAATAATTTTCTTTATTTTCTCCTGCTGAATATTATAGAATTCAGCCTGCAGCTCCCTACTGTCTATGGAGTTATATATTAAATGGAAATGCTTATGACAAAGAACTGCTTCGGATCTACGGTATCTTTTTAACAAATCTCCGTTACGTAGACAACTTGTAAACTCTGATAAATATATTTCTTCGAACTCCCTCAAATGCCCACATATAATACACTTACTATTATAGTCCGTTAGCACTGGTTCTCCTAGCTCATCGATATAATTCATATAAGTTGATAATACGTCTAAGTATATTATTGAGGCCCCCAGACCATCTATCCCTGGTTCTCTTGAAATAATGTCGGAGATCATCCATGCATGGTAGGGACAAAACCCTAAGCTCTCTCTAATTTTCTCACGTGTATGGGGATCATTT
>JALWGO010000151.1 GCA_027038805.1 Thermoprotei archaeon | reverse complement strand
CTTGTATTGCTTAAGTATTCTACAGAAGTCCTCAGAGCTGAGCTGGTGAAGCATTTTTCTATCTACACTTATAAGAGCCATGAAGGCTTCTTATAAAGGAATCTCTTAATCCATTGTAGAATCTCCTTATTCTTCTTAACGAACTCTAAAATCTCTGTCTCATCAAGTATTCTCTTTGGTGCTCTAGATAAGTCGGGCGCGTTTACTAGCTTCTCAATGTTATCGCGTAGTAAGTCATAAGCTCTACGGTATCGTCTAGGCTTCAATATTCTCCACCTCCCATCCTCTCCTATCCAAGGACCATAGACTTGTTTATCACCGAGATATTTTTCGAGAAATCTCTCACTATGATCTCTATTGTATACGGGGGGGCCTACATGTAGCTTATATTGGGGTAACGCGTGTTCTTCTACTTCAACTACTATTAATGCGAGATCTTTTTCATCGCTCCACGCATCGTAGTCAACTACTCTGAAATCATTGCTTTCAACGAATTTGTAGATACTCCTCATAGTTCTCTTTAACTCGCCCCATAGTATATCGGGTACTAAGTTTAATCCACTTATATCTAATAGTAATGCTATAAGGCTAGTCCTCCGCGAAGACATTATCTCAAATGCATTTATGTTTGGATAAGATGGGAAGAAATATGATAAACTAGGCTTAACTAGATACCTCCTAGATGCAGCTATGAAGACGGCTAGGGATCTCCTAGATACTGCTGCTGCAACATTACGGTTAGGGTCAACGGGGTCTATGACGATTAGTTCTTTGTTTTTAAACTTCTTTAACGCTTCTTTCGGGTTATGATGTCCTTCAATGTCTATTATTATTGGTGGACGCCATTCTGCGGCATTTTCTAATGTTTTCCTAAAACTACTATAGTATATTATTAAAAGTTCGACTAGATAACCTGAAAAACCCTCCACTCTGATCTCAGCACCATAGACTCCTATACCTTTCATAAACTTTTTCAGTAATCTAACCTGATCTTTCTGCTCTTCCGTTAACTTTGATTTAACATATTTAGTATGATAGGGGGTTCTATCAACTGCTGATTTTATCCTAGATGGGTCACTTACATCGAAAGCTGGGACAACATCTACGTCTACGTCATCTATTCTGACAGTGAGATACGGATGTGCTGCATATTTTATCATATAATTATAGTTTTGAAACGCTTCAAGTATGGTCTTGAACCCTATTTCCTCAAGCCATTCCCTATTGTATTCCTCAGGGAATAATACAAACACATCAAGATCTAGTTCGCCAGATATCCATGTGTCTTTTGCAAAGGATCCCTGTAAACTTATCCTTCCAGGTATATTGTTTTTCTCAAGGCTTTTCTTCAACTCTTTCTTTACAATACTGTATATGCGTAAACCTTTCTCGTATTCTTCTGGTTTAGGCTTAATCTTCTCTAATACTCTTTTCTCTATGTCTTCGTAGTTCAATATCGTTAATCCTCTGCCGATACTTCCCTCAATGTTCTATATATGGGTCCTTGAGGAGTAAGTATGCTCTGTTTAAGCCTAATGTACCTCACTACCATTTCACCTGCATCAAAGTCTTGGAATTCTTCTATTACTTTCCTAAGAGCCTCACGTTTTCTCCCACTCTTAACTCTAGCTACAGTTATATGGGCGACAAACTCTTCTCTCTCAGGTCTAAATCCTAGACCTCTAAGCCCACGTTCGAGTTCATCACGTATTCGTTTAAGTTCTTCATAGCCTTCTGTAACTCCAACCCATACTACTCGCGGCCTATTTATATTAGGAAAGCATCCAACTCCACTTACTCTTATTTTAAATGGCTTGAATCTTATAGACCTCATAACACCATATATATCGTCGATTAAGGTCTCCGGTATGTTGCCGAGGAATCTGAGCGTTAAATGAATGTTCTCGTCTTCAACTATTTTGACGTGAGCTCCTGAAGCAGCTACAGCATCTCTAAAAGCTATTATCTTCTTCCTCACCTCAGGGTCATCTATATCTACTGCTATAAAGGCTCTCACCGCCATTTCTCAGACCCTCTAGATTATGTAGGCTAATTATTATATAATAAATATTAAAGGCTTAATAGCTAGAAGCAATTCTATAGTGAAGGAGTGTGTTGAGAATCAAGAGACGAGGGTATAGTAATTGCCTACATCTAGAAAGATAATATGTCTAACTGGTATGCCTGGAGCTGGTAAGGGAATAGTATCCAATGTAGCAGAGAGTATGGGTATACCCGTATACGTTATGGGCGATGTAGTTAGAGAAGAGGCGACAAGAAGAGGATTACCCCATGAGCCGGAGATACTGAATGCTATCGCAAAAGAACTTAGAGAAAAAGAAGGCCCTGCAGCTGTAGCTAAAAGAGTAGCATCAAAAATAGCTGGAACTAAGTCGGGAATAATACTAATAGACGGTATCCGCAGCCTCCATGAAGTCAACGTATTCAAAGAATACGGCGATATAGTAATAATAGCTGTTCACGCATCACCTAAAACAAGATTCGAGCGTCTAAGGAAGAGAAATAGACCAGGAGACCCTAAAACCTGGGACGAATTTGTCTCACGAGACTTCCTGGAACTAGGATTTGGTATCGGGAATGTGATAGCATTAGCCGATTACATGATAGTTAATGAGGAGGATAGAGATAAAGCCGTAGAACACGCTAGTAGAATACTCGCGAGGCTCGTAGGGGATGCCAAGGATTAGAGTAGAGGTAGAGATAAGGCCTACTGAAGATCCCGAAAAGGTCGAGAAAGCGTTAAGGAATGTCTTCGAGCCAGATAAGATTAGAATAGAGGAGAGGGGTAGTGGATACAAGGTATTAGTAGCTGAAAGCTATAGTTATAGAAGTCTCATCAAACTCCACGACCTAATAAGGAGGGAGAGAATACTAGATGCCGCTAGGAGCATGTTGCGTAAAGGAGTTATGGGCAACATGCTTATATTCAAGATAAACAAGCAAGCTGCTCTACAAAACCGTTTATCTTTTGTAGACACGGACTCCGAGTCTCCTTTAGGCCCAATAACATTCATTATCGAGACAGATAACCCGTATGAGGTAATAGATTGGCTAGCCCCCAAGACATCGAGAGGAAGACCCTTATGGGAACGTGAAATGCCTAGAAACTAGTCTACTGGTATTATCATGTAGTCTTCTGCAACAATAGTGTTAGAGTGGTAGCGTTTTGCATCAGACAATAAGGTTCTCGTATCAGTATAACGAGCACTAATATGTGTTAAAACAAGCAGTTTTACTCCAGCTAGATACGCTATTCTCCCAGCATCACCAGCCGATGAATGTCCTTCCTCGTGAGCTTCTTCAGCTAGATCATCAGCTGTTGTTGAATCATGTATTAGTACTTCGGCATTCCTAGCCTCTTCAATAGTTCGCATTATAGGCCTAGTATCTCCAGTGTAAACAATCTTTACTGGTGGTCTCTCGATCAATACGTCTCTAGCCCTTATAGTCCTGCCCTTAAACTCTATGTCTCGTCCTCGCTGGAGCGTGCCCCAATATCTTACCGGAACCCCTATTTCGCGTAGCTTTTCTACATCAAGCTTAAGAGGCTTGTATATTTCGATAACATAGCCATAGCTTTCCCTCATGCCATGGTCTACGGGAAAACGTCTTATCCTCACGTTCT
>JALWGO010000150.1 GCA_027038805.1 Thermoprotei archaeon | reverse complement strand
ATAGTGCATTCCGGTAAGGAATATGTATGTGTAATGCAGCTCCATAGTGAAGTATCTGAAGACAAGTTAAGAAAAGTCCTCAACGAATTTGTCGGCAAAATATATCAGAAACCGCCATTAAGATCAAGCGTAAAGCGGACCATACGTGTAAAAACGATATACTATATAGAATTGTTAGAGTACACAGGAAAATACGCATTGTTGAGAATAGGCTGTGAAGCCGGAACATATATGAGAAAACTATGCCATGATGTAGGCGAGGTTCTGGGAGTAGGGGCACACATGAGGGAATTAAGGAGAACACGTACTGGTCCTTTCAAAGAAGATGAGACACTAGTCACTATGCAACAGCTATCTGAAGCTATTTATGAATGGCGTAGTAGTGGGAGTGAAAAATTGCTTAGAAAAACTATTCTTCCAATGGAATACATTGTAAGCCATATGTCTAAGATCATTATACGTGACTCAGCCGTGGACTCGATAGCACATGGTGCAGATCTAGCAGTACCTGGTATAGTTATGTTGCACGATAATATAAGGAAGGGGGACAAGGTTGCATTAATGACTCTAAAAGGAGAACTAGTGGCATTAGGGAAAGCATTAATGAGCAGCAAGGAGATAGAGGAAGCATCAAAAGGCATAGCCGTTAAGACAATAAGAGTAGTAATGCCTCCAGGCGTTTATCCGAAAAAATGGAAAACTAGGTCAAAACAATAATGTCAAACCACTATTACTCAAAAAGACCGAGTACACCTAGAAGGAGAACAGTTATATCGGATGTGATACGAGGAATACCAATAGAATTAATCACGGAACCCGGAGTGTTTTCACCCAAAAGAATAGACCCTGGCACAAGACTCTTAATAGAAAACCTAGACATACCCGAAAAGGGAACAGCACTAGATATGGGCTGCGGCTACGGTGTAATAGGGATAATCTTAGCGAAAATAAACCCCGCACTAAAAGTGTACCTTGTAGATATTAATAAGCGGACCATAGAATTAGCGAAAATCAATGCAAAGATAAATAAAGTACAAGATAGAGTGATAGTTCTTCAAGGAAACCTATACGAGCCAGTAAGAGATAAAAAATTCAATTTAATAGCATCAAATCCCCCCATATCAGCAGGATTAAAAATAGTTGAAGAAATAGTTGAAGAAGCAAAAAACCATCTAGTGGAAAAAGGCATAATAGAAATAGTCTTAAGAAAAGGAGTAAACACTATATTGTCGCTAATGGAGAAAACATATGGTAACGTTGAAATAGTAGCACGTAAATCCGGCTACAAAGTACTGAAAAGCATTAAATATTAAATCCCACGGAAACAACAAAAGAACCGGACTAAGTGCCGGGGTGCCCGAGCGGACCAAGGGGCTGGCCTTGAGAGCCAGTGCCCCGAGCGGGGCGCGCGGGTTCGAATCCCGCCCCCGGCGCCACTCTTCTTGCTACCTTTCTTCTATGGAAACATGTATCACTTAATAATTGCTAATTAAATTCATCGTATTCGAAAATAAGATATTCATGGGACTTATCATTATATTAGAAATTCTAACTTTATGCTTAGAAATATCCGTTAAAGTAGATTAGATAATCTTGATAGAAAAGTTTTTAATATTAGCTTTTTACATATATATCTCGAAGATTTGGGTACGAGGTTTTAGAAAAATGCCCGGTCAGATACCCTTAATAGGTGAAAAATTCCCCGAAATGACCGTAATGACAACACATGGTCCTAAGAAGTTACCAGACGACTACAAGGGCAAATGGTTCGTACTATTTAGCCATCCAGCAGACTTTACTCCAGTATGTACAACTGAGTTCGTGGCTTTTGCCAAGAGATATGAGGACTTTAAGAAACTAAACACAGAGCTAATAGGCTTAAGTGTAGACAGTACATTCAGCCATATTAAGTGGATTGAGTGGATTAAAGAAAAACTAGGCGTTGAAATACCGTTCCCAGTAATAGGTGACCCACAAGGAAATGTGGCACGTAAACTGGGAATGCTTCATGCTGAGTCAGCCACACACACAGTGAGAGCGGTCTTCATAGTTGACGATAAGGGAGTCATAAGAACAATATTGTATTATCCATTAAACGTTGGAAGACTAATAGACGAAATTCTAAGAGTTGTAAAAGCATTACAACTAACAGACAAGTATGGTAGAGCTATACCAGCCAACTGGCCCAACAACGAGATAATAGGTGAGGCAGTAATAGTCCCACCCGCAGCAACTATATCTGAGGCTGAAGAGCGCTTGAAGAAATACAAGTGCTATGACTGGTGGTTCTGCTACGAAGAAGTAGTGCCGAAAGAAGACATAGAACAAGTAAGAAAGTTCTTAGAAAGAGCTTCGAAACCAGCAAAGTAATTATCCTTCACTCTCTTTTTATAAAATACATTTTTAGCAAAGCATTATTATTTAAACCAGGCTATAACTATATAATTCCATTTTCTCTCATAGATTATCCTGGGAGAAAAATATGGTGAAAACCCTAGTTAAGGAAGTAGCAGAAAACTTATATCTCTTAAGATTAGATGATGATGAAATAAAGTATTTTGAGGCTCTATGGCATATTCCGGAGGGAATAACTTATAATGCCTACCTATATCTTGGTCCAAATACCCGTATTCTATTTGATACGTGGAAAATAGGTTTTAGCTCACTTTTCATAGAGACGCTTAGAAGACTAATTGAGCCTAAAGATATTGATGCTATAGTTATTCACCACATGGAACCAGATCATAGTGGTGCGTTGAAGTCGCTAGCAGAGTTGAAACCTGGAATCAAAATCTTCGGTCATCCACTAGTTAAGAGCATGATTGAATCATTCTACGGAATAAAGAGTGCTGTTTTCAAACCAGTACGAGATCTAGAAGAGATAAATATAGGGGATGCGAAACTAAAAATCATCTATACGCCATGGCTTCACTGGCCAGAGACTATTATGAGCTACCTATATAGCACTAAAACAATGTTTACTGGTGACGTCTTTGGAGCTTTCTCTATACCTTCTTCAGTATTCGGCGAAGAACTTACACAAGACTACATCAACTTTATGCGTAAATACTTTGTAGACGTTATAGGATATTATAGACAACATGTTGAGAAGAACATTAAGAAAATACTAAGCCTAGGACTTAATATAGAGTTAGTAGCTCCTCTTCATGGTGCTCTCTGGAAAGATATAGGGAGGATAGCTGAGTATTATATTAAATGGGGACGTGGTGAAGGAGTAGAAAATAAAGTAACAGTAATATATAGCTCAATGTATGGGTTTGTTGAAAAAGCGATACAGTTCGCTATAGAATTACTGCGGTCGCTTAATGTCAATGTAGTGGTATATAAGATAACAGATAATCATAGAAGTGAGATTAGCGATATATTAAACGATACAATAGATTCATCAGCAGTAATATTAGGTACAGCAACATACGAGGCTGGAATATTCCCCTACATGGAGTTCATTGTAAACCAGTTAGCCAAGAAGGCTAATTCTCCTAAACCAGTAATAATAATATCATCTTATGGTTGGGGCGGGGTTGCTGGCAAATTCATTAGCAACATGTTATCTAAAACTAAGTTCAAAGTGTTAAGGATTATTGAATACAAAGGTATGTTAACAGAGGACACGTTGAAAGACATAAGGGATGCAGTAAACGAGCTTGTAAAATATGTGAAGACATAAAAATCATCATTTAGGGAAGACCACTATTGGATAATAATTCAAAAAATAATATTATAATAAAGTATGCTAAGAAATCATTATTAGACGAGCTACATGCCGCCACCGTTTACAGTAGGTTGGAACGTCTGTTTAAAGACAAACAAGTAAAGAAAAAACTTAGAAAAATGGCTCAAATGGAGGCAAAGCATGCTGAGTTCTGGTTGTCCTTTCTTAAGAGAAGAGGAATAGATATAAGTAATATAAAGGTAAGTAAATTAAAGCTATCATTAGAGGTGGTTCTATATAGGATACTTGGTATCGCATTATCATTAAAGTTGATGGAAGCGGGGGAACGAGAGGCTACACGAATATATGCCTTAATGCTTGAGAGTAATGAATTATCCGATAAGGAGAAGGAAAGACTTCGTGAGATCTTAAAAGACGAGTTACTACATGAACAAGAACTCGCTGAAGAAGAGGAAAGATTCAAGGATTTAGTAGATCATATAAGGGATGCCGTCTTAGGCATGAGTGACGGGTTAGTTGAAGTCCTATCAGTCGCAGCCGGCCTCGCAGGAGCTTATGGAGATCCATTAAATGTCGCGTTAGGTGGTACCATTGTAGGTATTGCAGGAGCCCTTTCAATGGGTATAGGGGCTTTCACTAGTGTTAGAGCTCAAAAACAAGTCCGCTTAGGCTTGCTCTCTAGAATAAAAATAGCAGTTAACTATGTTGCACATGCACTATACAGCAGAGTAGTAGAATATATGTCCAAAAAGGGGCTCTCCAGGCAAACCTCGGAGAGTATAGCAAAAGAAGCCCTAAATAATAAGGAGCTTCTAGCTAAGATAATAGCAGAAGAAGAGTATGGGTTAAGGGAGGAAAAACTAGAAAGTCCAGGAAAAGCTGGATTATATACTGGGTTATTCTATATAATAGGGGCAATAATCCCATTAACTCCATATTATTTAAGGTTATCTATACTATTTTCCCTCCCCTTATCGTTTAGTATAGCTGCGTTGATGCTTGCTATAATGGGTTTCGTTATTGCAGTTGTTGCAGAAATAAGTATTAGAAGAAAGGCATTGGAACTAGTATTAGCAGGACTTGGATCAGCGGTATTAACATTCCTCATAGGTAGACTAGCATCATGGCTTTTAGGCTTAGAAGTAAGTTGAAAGTAGTCAAGATAATAGATAAGGATTATTCTTTTAGCACATCAAGTATAACTGCTGGGCATACCCTTTTAACGCCATCCATTTTTGAAATTTCATCATGAATTCTTGCAAGCTCTCTACTATTCTTTGCCCATACAGTAGCCATTATAGCATGGTCGCCCGAAGTTAGGGCTAGGAATTTAATGTACTCCTTATTTTTCAATTTATCAAGTACCGTAAATAATTGTTCTGGGGCTACATCAATCCCAGTTATTGATATGGCAGTATACCCCAGCTTCTTCGGGTCAACTATAACAGTATATTTTCTAATAACACCTAGTTGCTCTAATTTGCGGATGCGTTTTAAAACAGCGACATCACTTATTCCAAGCTTCCTAGCTATATCTGTATAAGAAGTCCTTGCATTTTCCCTCAATATTTCTATAATTTTCAAGTCTTTTTCATCTAGCATCATGGTGTTGTACACCGTCTCTCCTTTTCATGTGGATTCCTTGGCTAGGTCTGGGGCTTTTTGTATTCTCCTTATTGCAATATCTATATCGTCTACGCGGAAGATACCTATTCTTCTATCATCTCTCGGATCCTCGGGTTCTATGACGTCTTCTATCTCGGCTTTTACACCTAGGTCTTCTAGAACATATTTGAAATCCTCGATCCAATCATATAAACCGCAAGTCTCACAATAACTTCCGGTAAATTCGATATACAGTAAATTATCTTTGACCCTTATGAGCTTAGCTATAGCCTCGGGTGCTCTAATCCTGTTGTAATCTTCTAAAGCTCTCTTAGCGACGTTCTTTAATTCCTCTCTTACAATGCGGTATTTATTTTGCATAAGAGAAAAACCACCTAAACAAAAATTATTTAGATGGGGTTAGAAATTCAATTAAGTTTATTTCACCTTTATCTCTTTTCTATTCTCCCATACTCCATGTAAATTACAGTATCCTAGTGCATATATGACGCTGTTTTTCTTTATCTTTAAGGTTAGCTCGACTTTTGGCTCACTATAAACGGGTGTTAGATTGATCGATGCAACCAATATGGGGTTAAACTTTCGTCCTTCTTCATAAAGGTATACTTCTATTCTTCTTATCGAGTGCTCAACAGTGTTTGGATGAGGTCCTACGCTTATTTTCACAGTGAACGGTTCGTCCGCCTTTACGGTGTCTGGTGCATCTATTTTTGGTGTATGGGACTCGACTTTACTAATAGCTTCCCCGGAAGCTGTTTCTGGTGTATAAATAAGTTCTCCGAATTTTTTCATGGTGTCTCCCTGTACTATATATTTGGAAGATTAATTATAAGTTTTGCTCTCTACATATATTTAGTTAAAATGTCTAACCTACAATATTACTTGTAGATTTTCGTTAGCTAGATATAAACGTTGTTTGAATGGATTGTAAATAATATTTATTGCTCTTATCATAACACCTGTCTTTTTAGCATTTTTGAGGAGAAATGCTATAATGGGGTCTGCTTTTTTGTTAGGTGTAAAGTATTTGACATAGGGAAGTGCGGCTATAAATACTATTAGTCCGTATCCTCCCATACGAACATAGTTAATTAACTCCTTGATATGTCTACGTCCTCTTGGGGATGGGCAGTCAGGGTACATTGCATAGTGATTATCTCCCCGTAAAACTGCGCTTTTTAGTTCTATGTAGACTTTACTTCCATTACATTCGGCTAGGTAGTCCAAAACGGATTTCCCTAGCCTTGGTGCACGTTTTATAATAGAACAATTATTTAGCCAAGAGAGCATTTTCTTTTCTACAAGTATTCTGAATGCTTCCTCTTGTATTCTTGTATCTATAAGAGCGGCTAGGTCGTAATCTTTAACTGCTATTAATCTATATTTTGTCTTTGTCCCATTACTTTCAATGCAATATCCTGTCCTATTTATGGTTAATATATCTTTGAGTCTTCCAGTATTGTTTATGTATGCTCTCTCTTTTCTTTCTCCTACTTTTACCTCTACTACAAATCTGTTTTTTCTTTCCAGGATACTGCATGTAGTAGTATATGGTAAGCTAGCGATCAACTGCATAAAATCGTTAGCCCCATTTCTTTATTGTTTTAACACTATAGATATTGTATCATTAAGGTTTAAATATAGTATTTATTATTCCCTAAACAGCTAGTATTAGGAGACAGTAGCGATAATTAGGTGCTTGCACGTGTCTACGTCGGAGTTTAAGTATATTGTTAGAATAGCGGGTACAGATATTGATGGTAGACTAAAGGTAGCTTATGGTCTTTCTGAAATCAAGGGTGTAGGATATAATTTAGCTCTCGCCATATGTCGCCTATTAGGTATCGATCCTGAGAAACGTGTAGGATTCTTAACGGATGCCGAGATAAGAAAAATAGAGAATGCTCTCTCAAATCCTATTCAAATAGGCCTACCTGGATGGATGTTGAACAGACGAAAAGACTATGACACGGGAAACGATCGCCACCTAATAGGAGCGGATCTAATATTTGTTGTCAGACAGGATATTGAACGGGAAAAGAAAATAAAGAGCTGGAGGGGTATAAGACACGCATTGGGATTAAAAGTTCGTGGGCAGAGAACTGCTACGACGGGTCGTACGGGTATAACTGTTGGTGTAAAGAGGAGAAGAAGGTAGCGCCTGGTGTAAGCTATGGGAGATCCACGTAAGCCACGTAAAAAATGGGAAGGTCCAAAGCATCCCTGGAAGAAAGATAGATTAATGGAGGAAATGGAACTTCTAGGAAAATATGGTCTTAGAAATAAGAGAGAGATATGGAAAGCTAAATCACTTTTAAAACGTATACGTCACCGTGCACGCTCGCTTCTAGCTCTCCCACCAGAGGTAAGAGAGAAAGCAGAGAAAGAATTACTTCACCGCTTATATGAAATGGGTTTACTGCCTGAGAAAGCTACACTAGATGACGTCCTACGTCTAACAGTTGAAAATATACTTGATCGTAGGCTTCAAACCATAGTATATAAAAAAGGGCTAGCCCGATCAATTAATGAGGCGAGGCAACTAATAGTTCACCGCCACATTGCGATAGGTGGGAGGGTTATAAATGCCCCAGGGTATCTTGTGAGGAGGGCTGAAGAGGATCTAATAGACTATACACCTACGAGCCCTTACTATACAAGGAGACTACAAGAGCAACAAGCCCAATTATAGGTGATAGTAAATGGCTTTCCATACACGTGAATTAAAATGGGGAGTGGCACACATATACAGTTCATTAAATAACACGATAATACACATAACAGACTTAACCGGAGCGGAAACGGTATCTAGAGCAAGTGGAGGCATGGTTGTAAAGGCTGACCGTGAAAAACCATCACCATATGCAGCAATGCTTGCAGCCAGTAGAGCTGCACATGAAGCTATGGAGAAGGGTATAGCAGCTATACACATTAAGGTAAGAGCTCCCGGAGGTCATGGACCAAAAACACCTGGTCCTGGAGCACAAGCGGCGATACGTGCATTAGCACGTGCTGGCTTCATTATAGGGAGAATAGAAGATGTAACGCCAATACCACACGATACCACTAGGAGACCTGGCGGAAGACGTGGTAGAAGAGTCTAATGCTCGGAGAGGTTACTGGATTGAAAATAAAGATACTAGAATACAATGATAGAAGTATAAGGTTTCTTGTAGAGGACGTCCCTCTCGCTCTGGTAAATGCTATTAGACGTTTATCAATAAGTGATGTTCCATCAATGGCCATAGATTACGTCTATTTCATAGAAAATAGTAGCCCTCTATATGATGAAATAGTTGCACATAGGCTAGGTCTAATACCGCTAACATCTGATAAAGCACTAGAAAAATATGGTCCACCCGAGGAGTGCAAAGATAATGAGGAAAGACCGGACTGCTACGCAAGGCTATACCTAGAGGCAGAGGCATCTGATGGCACAAAAGTAGTATACAGCGGGGATCTAGTTTCAGATGATGAAGATATACAACCAGTTTACAAGAACATACCAGTGGTAGTTCTAGGACCCGGTCAGAAAATTTCTTTCGAGGCAAGAGCACGTTTAGGTAGGGGAAGAGAACATGCAAAGTGGTCGCCAGTGTCGGCAGCCACTCATAAATATGTACCGCGGATAAACATAAAGACGGAAAAATGTCTTGGGGAATCATGTGCTAAATGCGTGAATGTGTGTCCTAAGAATGTATTGCATATAAGGGACGGTAAACTTGTTGTTGAAGACGAACTTTCATGTTCCCTTTGTAGACAATGCGAAAAAACGTGTCCAGCGGATGCCATAACTATTTCATGGAAACCTAATTCGTATATAATGTATTTTGAGAGTACTGGTGTTCTTAAACCAGAGCGAATAATTTTAGAAGCCTCAAGAATACTGGAAGAGAAGGCAGAGCGCTTACTAAGCGAGCTTGAAGGATAAGGGGTGGTTTAAGTGAAGAGAACTGGTCCAACAAATATAGTATTAAGAAAAACAGTGAGAACATTAAGGAAATACGCTAAAGATAATGATGCACCTATATGGAGAACGGTCGCTGAAGCACTTGAGAAACCGACACGTAAGAGGATAACCGTTAATGTATCAAAGATAAACAAGCATACAAATGAGGGAGATGTAGTGGTAGTACCAGGTAAGGTTTTAGGAGCTGGAAGAATAGATCATGCAGTAACAGTCGCGGCTCTCTCTTTCTCAGAACAAGCGATAAGGAAGATAAAGGAGGCTGGTGGAAGGGTTTTAAACATCCTTGAACTTGTTGAAGAAAATAAGAAGGGCTCAAATATAAAAATTATAGCGTGATGAAATATGAGTAGAACACTAATAATTGATGCATCAAACCTCATCCTAGGCAGAATGGCCAGCATCGTGGCAAAGAAATTACTAGAAGGATACAAGGTAATCATAGTTAATGCCGAGAAAGCAGTAGTGAGCGGTAAACCGAAAATGGTTATAGCATCCTATCAGCTAATGCTACGAGTAAAAACTCTTCGAAACCCATATAAATGGGGTATTAGAAGACCAAGAACCCCGGATCGCATCGTAAGGAGTGCTATACGCGGTATGTTGCCTAAGAATACACCAAAGGGTACCAGAGCATTAAGAAACCTCAAGGTATTCATAGGCGTGCCAGAGGAATACGCTAATAAGGAGAAAATAACTATTCCAGAAGCTGATGTATCCAGACTCAAAGGTAAATATATAACAGTTGGAGAAATAGCAAAACATATGGGTTGGAAGGGGGCGTACCTAAATGAGTAACAATACTGGTATTAAGAAAATAGTGATAGCAACAGGTAAGAGGAAGACCTCTATAGCGAGGGCCATCATAAAGCCGGGCTATGGAAGAGTATGGATAAACGATATACCAATAGAGATATATCCCATTGAACTTGCACGCCTAAAAATGATGGAACCTTTACTGCTAGCTGGTGAAGACATATGGAATACTGTTGACATAGTAGTAAATGTAAAGGGAGGAGGAGTAATGAGCCAAGCGGATGCAGTGAGAATGGCAATTGCACGGGGACTGGTAGAGTATACAGGGGATCCAGAACTAAAGAAAATATACCTGGACTATGATAGAACAATGCTTGCAGGGGATCCAAGGAGAACGGAGCCAGAAAAGTATATGAGAAGAAGTGCTAGAAGAAGATGGCAGAAGTCATACAGGTAGGATGATAAAAATGGTGTTAGTACCAGTACGATGCTTCACGTGTGGGGCTCCCTTGGGTCATCTCTGGGAAAAGTTTTATGAACGTGTAAAGAACGGTGAGGATCCAGAAAAAGTACTAGACGATTTAGGTGTAAAAAGGTACTGTTGTAGGAGAATGCTTGTATCCCATGTTCAGTTAATAGAAGAACTTGTGCACTATAGTAGACCCGTATAAATAATTACATGTCATGTGGTGTAGGAAATGGTAGCTCAAGTAGATGAAGAAACACGGAAAATCGCTCAAAGCATAGAGAAGGAACTATTAATTCCACTAGACCAGTACTTAGCGGCTGGAGTACATATTGGAACACATATATGTACAAAGTACATGGAGCAATTCGTATACAAGGTCAGGCCAGACGGATTATATATACTCGATATAAGGAAGGTGGATGAGCGTCTAAGAATAGCGGCGAAATTCATAGCAAGATACGAGCCAGAGAGTATTATAGCAGTTTCAGCTAGGCAATATGGTCAAAGACCAGTACAACAATACTGTAAGTTCACTAGATGCAAACCCATACTCGGAAGATTTATCCCAGGCACACTAACTAATCCGAGACTAGAATGGTATGTTGAGCCAGATCTCATAATAGTAACAGATCCGAGAGCAGATTCTCAAGCAATACAAGAAGCTGCTGAAACAGGTATACCAATAGTGGCGTTCGCTGATACAGATAACAGGACATCATATATAGACTTAATAATACCAGCAAATAATAAGGGTAGAAGATCACTAGCCCTGCTATATTGGCTACTAACACGGCAAGTCTTGAGGGAAAGAGGAGAACTTAAACCAGACGAAGATCTTCCAGTACCAGTAGAAGAATTCGAGGTAAAGATTAGGAGGTAAATTCATGAAAGTAAGGTATCCTGCAGTAGCAGGTTATTTTTACGAATCTGATCCAGAGTTATTGAAGAAACAGATAGAGGAAGTATTCTTACATCCTATAGGTCCTGGCTCACTGCCAACG
>JALWGO010000149.1 GCA_027038805.1 Thermoprotei archaeon | reverse complement strand
GATACCTAGTGGTAGAAGAAATGGTAAGAGAAGAAATAATATTATGGATTAAAGCCGCTGAAGAAGACCTATACGATGCGGAACTAGCATTTAATAATAAGAGGTGGTTCCGTACAGCATTCTTCGCTCAACAAGCAGTTGAAAAAATGTTAAAAGCCCTATACATGTTGTTAAAAAGAGAGCCCCCACCACGTACCCGTAGAATAACAACATTATACATGGAGTTAAAGGAGGCTGGCTTCAACCTACCCGAAGAACTCGAAGAAGAACTCCCATCACTCAACAAGTACTACACTATAACCCGTTATCCCGATGCAGCTAACGGACTACCGAGTGAAAGTGTTAGTAGAGAGGAAGCCTTAAAAACCATGAGAATAGCCAGAAGGGTACTCGAATATGTTAAAGAAGAACTCTCAAAACATACCAGACAAGATAATTAAGGCGATCCAGAGACTCGTAGAAAAACTAGAGGAGAGAGGCTATCGAGTAGAAAAAGTCTACCTGTATGGAAGCTATGCTAGAGGAGACTGGCTGAAAACAAGCGATATAGAGGAGCTCATGAAGTCTAAGGGTATTGATAATCTTGAGATGGATCTCGTTTGGCCTGAATATGTTTATCTACGTGATAGGCTAGAAGTTCTTCGTAAGCGTAGGCAAAGGATTCTGCAACAATTAGGCAGGGCTTAGAGTTGAATAGACTTACAATCATACTTGATAAGATCCAAGTTCTTCTCGGCGGCTACGAGCCAGTTATACAAGTAGTTGAACACTATGTTGACATGAAAGAAGAAGTGGAGTACCTCTATCTAAGGGTTCTGTTCCCTCAACTAGTATTTCTTTTCCACGAACTCGTCTATCTCCCTAGCAGAGCCTAATAGCTCTCCTACTATGTATAGGAGTTTTCGGAGATTGAGACCAAAGCCTACACCGTGCAGGCACCTACACGTAGAAAAGCCCTACACAATCTACAAATACGAATACGGGACATTGTACGCTAGGATAGATGGCTCTCAGAAGCATAGAGCCTACGCTATACTACGTGTAAGCGATGAGAGGCCAGAAATATGGAGAGATCAAGAAATCCTAGAGAAACAAGGTTTATAGAGAATTAAGCATATAGATTTAGACTGGGGTTGGGCCTCCGAGTGGCGCCTAGCGGTACCGGTTGGGGGATGACCCGCTAGGTTGTCGTGAGGAGGCCACTACTTTAGTATCTGTTGTAGAAGCTGTGGCTTCTTCCTAATCTCTGTAGCCCAGTAGGCATAGTACGCTACATTATCTGCCAGTATGGTCAAGACCTTTCTATGTCTCTCCTTAACTCTGCTTTCCTTAACTTTAGGCTTATAGGTTAGTAGATTATACAACTTATCGTCTACTAGGGCGACTATGGGTTTTATGCTCTGTATAAAGTTGTTACAGCTTAGGGGGCTTGAGAAGTGTCTTATGTACATGAAATAGCTGCTTACCTTAGCAAGCCTATGGGGTAGTCTGTGTAGATACACTGTCTTCTCTTGTTTAGCTAGATCTGCTATGTGCCTAGCCCACGATGTACTGTCTAGAAAGTTGCTCTGCTTTATTAAGTGTTCTTCAGCTACTACAACCCCTATGTACTTGAAGCTCTTAGAGAAGTCCACAGCCACTATGAGATCGCTGAAGATGCATCACCTGCATTTTGCTATAGCTTCAACTCCCTAAACCTATAGTACTTTCTGGGCAGCTTCCTCTCAGCCCATATCCTAGCTACCTCAATTATCTCTTTAGGTATTTTCTCCAGGTCTACAGGTTTAGTGACTTCTAGGCTGCATGGGATGTCGTGTTTCTGGCATTTAAGGAGGAGTGACAAAGCGAAGGCTAGCTCCAAGGCGTAGGGCTCGAAGATGAAGTAGACATTATCTGAAGAGTAAGCAACTTCAGCTCTCAAACGGATATACTTATGCTTAATATTCTTCTTAAGCTTCTTAACCTGAAGAAGTATAAAATTCTTCAACTCTCTCCCATTGACTTTCCTCGGTATCTTAAGGATTATCATTCCAGTGCACTTGACTAATAACTGCAACAACGATATCAAAATATGTGTTAATGTTTCTTGGTTTCCATATCTATTTTGCAGATATTTACATATAGATTTTATCCTTGTTTCAGTGAGGTGTGATATATGGGTAAGGAGTTAAGGGGAGATATCGAACTTTGTATCGTTACTGATAGTGGTAGGGGTAGGAGTAGCAGTTGGAACTATTATACCAGGTCTATTAAGAAAGAATATTCCAAAAAGCGGCGAGATTATTGTACAATAAATAAAGTTAGCAAGTCAATAATCATAGGCAAGCCGAGGATAGGGAGCCCGGAACAAGAAGTATTGAGAGACATGGCTGGGCTAGTGGGATGAGAGATAGCTGAGGGGATACAGTAGCAACAAGCTAACCTGCTCCTACCCTTACAACTACTCGATATAGAGGATTGGTTGCCTTAAAGTTTCATGGATTTTCTGGCTCCTGTAATTCCATGGTTCTATGTAATAGTTTTGATTATCTCTTTTGATTATCTCTTTGTCTCTCCATGCTTCTAGTATTATCTTATTGTCTCTGGTCTCTATTATTGTGTAGCATTTTTCTTTCTGGTCGCTTGATATGTAGATGTACTGGGTGCTCCAGGGGAAGTTATGTGTTTTAACGCATCCGTTATGCATGTGTCCGTTGAATACTAGTCTGGGTCTCACTATTTCAATGGTTTTTAATACTGTTCTAGAAGCAATAGAATCACGCATGAATGGGAAGAGTTCTGGTAGGTAAGGTGTTTCGTGTATGAGCAATACATCTACGTTCTTGTTCTTTAGCTTCTCTGCAACTGCTAGGAATTCTTGGGGTGTTTTTCTGGGAACACCTTTCCTAATCTTCTTTTTCAAGGCTATGATGCCGTTGATCCCAGTTATCCTTAGGTTATTGAACTCGTATACTCTTCCATCCTCTACTAGGACGGGTAGATATTCCTTGGTTTTAATATTGTATAGTCTTGTTAGAACATTCATATCCTCGTGGTTACCATATATCGTTAAGACAACGGTCTTCTTAAGCAGCTCGTAGAACTCCTCTACACTAATACTAGTACCCCAGTCGCCACAAGATAATAGTAGGTCTGGTTCATGGTAATCCACTATATCCAGCAACCACTCCCAAGCCTTACTCTCATCAACGCCCTTGTAGACATGTTTATCATAGTGTAAGTCGCTGATAATCATTACCTTCACATAATCCACCCTCAATAAAGTATTCTTTAACCCCAACGTATAAGTCATATAATTCTCCGCATCGGGTAAGGCTAGTCGTGTTGAATCAAGTTGGGTTCCCCGGAACACCTGATATATGTATCCGTATAGGGGACGATATGTTTATACGTTGATTTTTAGAGAATATTAGATTAGAGGATGATGGTATGGCTTCGCTATCTAGTGATGAGAGGAAGCGTTTCTTGAGGGCTTTAGAAGAAGATGCTGAGTTTAGGTATGCTGTTGCTGGTAAGCTTGGATTATTGGAGATTCTGAAGAGGCTTGACCGTATCGGGGAGGAGTTAAGGAAGCTGTGGGTTAAGAGCTTAGAGCATGATAAGCGTTTTGAGGAAATAAATAAGAGGTTTGAAGTAATAGAGAAGAAGTTGCTGGAACATGATGAG
>JALWGO010000148.1 GCA_027038805.1 Thermoprotei archaeon | reverse complement strand
TCTAGTGACTGGCAACTCTGTTATGACTGGAGGCTTGGGTAGCTTTCCTATAGGCCATCTATACCCCACTAGGATAGCAAAGGCATTAGCCGTATCGCTTAGAATTGTGATTGCTATCAATTTTTTCGCTAGACTTGGCCGAGCAAATATTCCATAGAGAGCAATACCAAGGTTTACATATAGTGATAATACTACTACATATGCGGCAAATAATGCATATTCATTAACCATCTATAGTCACCTTCTTGACCTTTTCTTCACTAATAGACAATAGGAGGAATACTATTGTGAACCCAAAGGCTACAGCTATGAATTCAAATAAGTTAAAGAAGAGCAGAGATCCCCCAAGAATATAGTTATCTACAAGAGAGGGAAAACTCAGTGGCGCGTCTATCTTTGCCTGGTTTTGAAATATATAGGCATTTACTCCAAGCACTATGGCAATAAGTAGTAATGCAATACTTGTAACAGCTATTCCAAGTAAACCAATGCTCCTGAATAGTAATGCCTTGTTTTTAGATAACCCGTGGATTGGGAGAAAGTATCTGGAAAATATTATTATTGATAACACTATTACTACTGTAGCAATACTTCCAGCTTGAAATCCTCCTCCAGGCGTTAAATGACCATGCAGAGCTACAGAGGCAGCCACCGTGGGTATAAGAATGAGAGAAATTCTTGTTACGGTCTTAGCTATTGGACTTAAACCCATTTTTTCTATATTCTTCTTAAAATCTATATATACCCCACGATAGAGAGCTATTGATGCAATTATTGCAGCATAAAACACTGCAGTCTCATATAGTGTATCTAAGCCACGGAAATCCCAGACTATAGAGGTAACTGATTCCAGTGCAAATACTGTAAGATATGGTGTAAACATGTTATATGTTAGATTTAAGTAGTTAATAGCAATCCTACGCACATTAATTGGCGGTAAAGGCCCTAGTCCTCCTAATGCTGTTATATATGCTAGACTTAAGATGAATACTATTATTGATGCTATAACGAATAAATCAGTTTTTTTCATATTAATCACCCTCGTATCGTTCAGTCTTTTTTATTACGAATAGAAGAACAGCTGGTATAAGCCCAACAGATACTGGTATATATACTAGTACTATATCGGGAGCCATTAATACATAGTATATTAGCGCATACATGGCACTCTGTATAGCTGAATAAACAACCGCTTTCACAAGATCACGTTCACGTATGGCTAGATATGCTGCTACTACACTAGTTATTGCGAAGAGCGTGAGTAGAGATAATGTGAAAATTTCAAGCATTCTCATCTCCCTCTTTCTTTTTTATGTCTTCTTCAAGATGGTCTACGACTTTTGGTTCAACTTTAACAAGTCTTGCTCTGTGGGTCGCTCTAGCTAATACGTGCGAGCCTACGGGAGCCAATATTATGATAATGATAGCTGTTATAATTGAGGCACCAGCTAGAAAGAACCTATACGTGCCAAGCCATTCAGCACCAAGGGCTATTAAAGCGATACCAATCAATGGTACGAAGGCTCCACCTATAGTTCCCACAGTTGCAGCATGTAATCTCACATAGAAGTTAGGAAACCTTAACATCCCGATACTAGCAGCTAAATCGCAGAATACACCTATAGCAACTAGTATTTCACCAATATATACTACTATTTCATTTATGTACATGTATTAATCACCCATATCTCGTGCTTCAAAATATTTTGATACATATATGTCGAGAGCATAAACCCATAGAGCTAGAACAACAGCACATGATATCAATATGGGAGAACGATATAGTATTGAGAGGAGGGCGAGGAAAGCAGCTATGTCAAAGGATAAAGCATCTATGGCTAAAACTGTATCGGGTATTGTTGGACCCTTTATAGCTCTTATGATGTATAATGTGAATGAAAGCAAGTATAATGGGAATACTATCATGATAAACAACATTACTTGCTCCTCCAAGCTCATCCTCATTGACCCTCATTTAATATTAAGTAAATAGGATAAAAATTTATGTAATAATGCATTAAAACGAAATATTATAAAACTCATCATAATATTCACCTAATCTAGTGATAGTTTAATATACTCGTTCTCGTTTAAACGACGACCAATTATTCTAAGAGCTAGTTCATCATCCACTATATCTACCTCTGAGTCTCTTTTCAGTAATGATATTATTTCGTTATATGCTGATGGTATTGTATCTAATTTTATCTTACTCATCTTATTACAAGTACTATATGATGATATTACATGCCTTGACACAGGATTTACTACTTTATGATATTTGCATAAGTATACGTTAACATATATGGCTTTATTCATTTAACAATCACCTCTACTTCTGTTTCCTTTACTTTAGGCTTAGCTATACCTAACAGAACCGCCACCCCATAAATTATGGCCTCGGGGCGAGCAGGACATCCGGGTACATATACAAGCTTGTCTATTACAACGCCTTGTTCTTCAAGTACCTTCTTTAAAGCCTCAATACCACCAATAACGCCATATGAGTCATGCCATATTCCTCCACCAACCGCACAAGCACCGATTGCAAGAATCAATCGTGGCCGTGGGACAGCTCTTAGAGTTCTTATAACTTTTGGTAGAGTTTTTCTTGTGATTGGACCCGTTAAAAGCACTAAATCAGCGTGCCTCGGCGATGCTACCAGTTTTATACCAAAACGTTCTACGTCAAAATATGGTGTTAGCACATCAAGTATCTCTATATCACAGGCATTACATCCACCAGTATTCAAGTGGAATACCCATATACTCTTCTTTAACATGTTACTTGGCTTCAACATAGAGCATCCCTCTACCATGGAGCATTCCTTCTACGAATTTCCGTTTCTTACAATTAGTTGCCATATGAGCATAGGTCTCGGCAACGGGTACTCTTCTTATAACGAATTTTATCATATTCTCTGGTGCGTGTCTTTCAGAACCACATCTACAGCACACGGCTTTGTAGTGAACCACTCTATTATTTAGATCCCTGATGTTGTCTGTCGCTAACTCGAAATCCTTGGTTATTGTTATAGCTTTTACAGGGCAAACATCAGCGCAACTTCCACAGTAAATACATCTACCTATAAAGTAATTTATTATTCTCTTATCATAGGTTTCTTTTATGGTTAGCGCATTACTAGGACAGATATTTACACATGCTCCGCATCCTATACACTTGGAAGCATCTATTACTATTCTGCCTCTGAATTCACTTGTTATTAATGGCGGTTTGTTGGGGTACCGTATGGTTACTACCCCAGTCTTGCGGGCTATATCTAGTAGTTTTAATGGTTTCATCTTATTCATAATCCACACCTCGGACAATTATTGTATCTTTGCAATTCTTTGAATGAAACAGCCTTACGCTTACCAGTTGAGAGATCAATAACTTGTATTCTATCGGTACACGAAAAGCATGGATCTATACTAGCTATAGTTAATGGAGCATCAGCCAATGGAGCGTCTTTAAGCATTACTTTAAGAGCTGGTATATTCTGATACGTTGGTGCCCTTACACGCCATCTATATAATTTATTATCTTTACCCGTTATAACAAAGTGTATATCCTCTCCTCTTGGCGCCTCAACCGATGATATACCTATAACGTTTTCAGGTATCTCTATTTCTTCAGTCATTATCGGTCCTGGGGGCAACTGATCCAGTAACTGT
>JALWGO010000147.1 GCA_027038805.1 Thermoprotei archaeon | reverse complement strand
ATAAGATAGTGTTTGACCCAGAGAGAGGCGAATATATTTGTACTGAGACTGGTGAGGTCATAGAGGCTCGTGTTATAGATCAAGGACCCGAGTGGAGAGCCTTTACCCCGGAGGAAAAGGAGAGGCGTAGCCGTGTTGGAGGTCCGTTAACTCCCACGGTTCATGATAAGGGCTTGTCTACTGTTATTGACTGGCGTGACCGTGATGCTAGTGGTAAGCGTCTTGAACCTCGTCGCCGTTTAGAGGTGTTGCGTTGGAGGAAGTGGCAGATACGTGCACGTATACAGAGTAGTATTGACCGTAACCTAGCTCAAGCTATGAATGAGCTCGAGAGAATTGCAGGTCTACTGGGCTTGCCTCGAACTGTTAAGGAGGAAGCAGCTATAATCTACCGTAAAGCAGTTGACAAGGGACTAGTTAGAGGTAGAAGCATTGAGAGCGTAGTTGCGGCTGCAATATATGCTGCATGCCGCCGCCTCAGAATACCTCGTACGCTAGATGAGATAGCACAGTATACTAAAGCTGATCGTAAAGAAGTAGCTAGATGCTATAGGCTCATACTAAGAGAACTACGTGTAAGAGTACCAATAGCTGATCCAGCAGACCATGTACCACGTATAGCTAGCCTACTAGGCCTTAGCGGTGCAACTATTAGGACAGCAATAGAGATCTTACGAAAAGCTAGAGAGAAAGGCATTACAGCTGGTAAGGATCCCGCAGGCTTAGCAGCTGCAGCAATATATATTGCGGCATTGTTAAACGATGAAAGGAGAACCCAGAAAGAAATAGCGCAAATAGCTGGTGTAACAGAAGTAACCGTTAGAAACCGCTACAAGGAGCTTGCAAGAGAACTAGGTATAACTTTGCCACAATAACCCTTCCTATAAACAGTATTCTAAAAAGAATATTCCATTAGGATAGTAGGTAATAAGAAAGAAATGATATAGGCCTAACATTTTTATTATTTTTAGAGGTTTCTAGGATACATTATTTAATGCTTGTTAGCCCGGCTACTCTATTATCAATATATTTTCTTCGGGGAACCCTAACTCCACTAGTATTTCTTTTACACGGTGACGATGGTCTCCCTGTAACTCTATTTTACCGTTCTTTGCTGTTCCGCCTGTTGCTAGTCTTGACTTGAGTGTAGAGGCCAGTTTCTTTAAGTTGAATTCTTTCTCGTCAACGCCTTCGATAATAGTTACTTCTCGACCGAATTTTCTTTTCTCAAGCCTTATCTTTATTATCTGTTCCTCTTTCGTTAACTGCTCATATATTTCTGGTGGTAGCCCTCCAAATATTGAAGATGGATCCTTTCCCATATCCTGGTATACCCTGAGAGGTATTTGCTCCTTGGGTACCTATGGTAGGCAACTCTTATAAACGTTATCGCTTAACAGTGTTTCCGGGTTGATACTAGTATGAGTGCTGGTAGAGTACTATACAAGTGTGGTAGATGTGGTAGAGTCTTCGACTTATTCCAGCTTCAGGTACTAGCACCACGTATACGTTGTCCTTACTGTGGTTATCGTGTAATCTATAAGGTTAGAAGCCCTGTTGTAAAAAAGGTTAAAGCAATATAGTTTTCTCAGCGTTTCCTTAAGCGTAGATCACTATAGAGTTTTGCTGCTACCTCAACTACTATTTTAGCTGCAAGTATACTCGTTATATCTGATACATCGTGTGGTGGTGATACTTCTACTACATCGAATCCTATGAGCCTCTTATCCAAGACCATATATAGTAAATCCAGTATACTGCTAGGGTCAACACCATCGGCTTCAGGATTACTTACTCCGGGAGCATATGCTGGATCGAATATGTCCATATCTATTGAGAGGTATAGGGTTTCACATGTATTCATCCATGACTTTATTCTCCTAGCAACTTCTCTTAAGCCGAGGAGGCGTAATTGTATTGGTGTTACATGCCTTATGTCATGTTTTGTAGCGTATTCTAGCTCGCTTTTAGTAAAAGCCCTAACACCTACAACAAATACTCGGTCGGGTCCAAGTAGTTCTACTATGCGTCTAAGAGTAGAAGCATGGCTAAGCTTTAAGCCGAGGTACTCGTTTCTTAGGTCAAAGTGTGCATCAAGATATAGTAAACATGGCTTGAATCTTAGGAGCCCCCTCATAACCCCATAGGTTACGAGGTGTTCTCCTCCCAGCAGTATTAGTCTTCCCCCACCTTCTATTATCTCGCGTGAAACCTTAGCAATACGTTCAAGATTATCCTCAATCATTCCAGGCGATATAGCTATGTCTCCCAGATCCCTTACACCAATGTCTTCAAAGTCAAGCCCGCTTCTCAGCGAGTAGAACTCAATATTACATGCAGCCTGCCGGATACTAGTAGGAGCAAATCTTGTCCCAGGCCTATAGCTAGCGGTAACATCTAGTGGAGCCCCTACTAGGACGAAGGGGGTGTTTGGTTTAGGGTTAAAGCATCCGAAAACCCTACTCGTAGTATCAACGTAGAGTTCAAGCAATTTTCTCCAACTCTCCTCCAAGCCCTATTAGGTAAGGCTTAAGGGCTACCTTATTAACTAGTACTCCTAAGACTATAAACCGTATCCTAGTACACTAGGCTTAAAGCACGAGGAGGTATTATGGGTCTTGAATAATAGTAGAGACCTCTATGAGAAAATAGTGGAGCTTGCTCGTCGTAGAGGATTCTTCTGGCAAGCCTTTGAAATCTATGGTGGTGTAGCTGGATTCTATGAGCTAGGACCACTTGGTATAAGGTTGAAGAAGAATATTGAGGATAAATGGCGTGAATGGTTTATACGAAAACACCAGGAATACGTTGTAGAAATAGAGTCGCCGATGATAACACCCAGTAAGGTGTTTGAAGCAAGCGGCCACGTAGAACACTTCACAGACCCCATAGTAGAATGCCTTAAATGTGGCCGAGTCTTTAGAGCAGACCATTTAGTTGAAGAACAACTAGGTATTAAAGCA
This sequence comes from Thermoprotei archaeon, assembly GCA_027038805.1. Taxonomy (GTDB): domain Archaea; phylum Thermoproteota; class Thermoprotei_A; order Sulfolobales; family WANQ01; genus JALWGO01. The sequence continues at coordinate 715 of JALWGO010000147.1, read as the reverse complement.
GAGTCTCTAACAGTAGAAGAGCTAGATGAGATAATAAGAAAACACGGTCTACGCTGCCCAGTATGTGGTGGAGAGCTAAGTAAGGTAAGACTCTTCAACCTCCTCTTCCAGACAACCATAGGCCCATACAAGGGCAATACTGGTTATCTTAGACCAGAAGCAGCTCAGGGAATGTTTGTAGCCTTTAAGAGAGTATACGATGCCATGAGGGCTAAGCTACCAATAGGTATTGCTCAGATAGGTAGAGTAGCGCGTAACGAGATATCTCCGCGTCAAGGTATGATGAGGCTTAGAGAATTCACTATAATGGAGGTAGAATTCTTCTTCGACCCAGAAGAACCAGAATGCTTCCTCCTAGACAGGGTTGCAGATACAAAGATACGTATCCTAAGGGGGGAGGCTAAGGAGAGAGGCGAAGAAAAACCCGAGGAATTCAAGGTAAGCGAAGCAGTAGAGGAGAAGATAATAATTAATCCATGGCTAGCCTACTGGATGACCGTTGCAAGAGACTTCGTACACGAGCTAGGAGTACCCTATGAGAACATGTATTTCGACGAAAAACTACCCCACGAAAGAGCCCACTACGCAAGCCAGACCTTTGATCAAATGGTAAAGGTTTCAAGGTGGAAATGGGTAGAGGTCTCCGGCCACGCCTATAGGGGAGACTATGATTTATCACGGCACATGAAGTATAGTGGACAAGACCTAAGAGTAT
>JALWGO010000146.1 GCA_027038805.1 Thermoprotei archaeon | reverse complement strand
TAGCTCCTAGTAGGGGTCCTACGAGTGCCGTAATGTTTGGTGCTACTTCTTTCATAACTGCCTCTATGTAGCTTGTGAGTTCTCCTCTAAGCCTATACAATTCTAATGTAATGTTGGCTAATGTCTGAATAGGCTTTATATCAAAGTCTGAGAGGTCTGCTCCAATACTCTTCTTAGCCGCTTCTTCTATTCTCCTAGCTTTTGCTTCGCTAAAGCCTAGTTTCTTAACGTTTTCAACAGTCATATTGTCTCGGTGGCCGAGTTCTGCTACGAGTCTAACATAGTCTTCATGTTCTTTTACGAGCTCGTCTAGTTCTGGGAAGTGGAGGCTATACCATTCTCTAAGTCTCGCTGCGAACAGGTTGGTTGTCTTATCTATATCGTCTATAGCTCTAATAGCCTGGATTGCTAACTGGTCTCTTTTCTCAGCGGCTCTCCTCAGCTTCCTACGGGTAATCTCTATTCCAGCTGTATGAACAAACTCATTGTATTCCTCAACGGTCTTAAAGACCTCCAATTTTACTGCTAGTTCTGGTAATTTCTCTCTAACCATAACAGCTACCTGGTTCCCTGGGGAGAGTTCTACATCTATACCCTTTGAGTTGAAGAACTTAGCTACATTCTCGTCTTCAACAACTACTTTCTCTACACCCTTCTCCTTCAACTCTTCTGCTAACTGGTATAGAGGTGAGGGTATTTCTCCCTGCTCTAACTTTAATACCTCTTCTACCGCGTCATCGAGTTTCTCGGGTGCTCTCTTAAACGCTATTACATCACCATTCTCGTTGACTGCGAGAGCACCAATAAGGTGCTCTATAATATATGCTTTCATATCCTAGACACCTAAACTGTATCAGTTCCTCTAGACAACCTAGGAATCCAGTAATATATAAGGATTATAAGAATACTTATAACCCCAAACATGCTCTGAGAGAGTATAGGATAAGATAGTATCAAGGATCTAGGTGTAAGAGAACATGCCCTCCCACGGCTCGTTAACAAAGGCTGGAAAAGTTAGAAGTCAGACACCAAAAATCCCGCCTAAACCCAGGAAGAACCTAGCACCACGTATTAGGAACCGTAAAGAATACCTAAGATATCTCCAGAGACTACAAGAACAGCCAATGAGGCGTCGCCGCTAAGTCTCTTCCCATTACTTTAATCTTTAGGCGAACTCTTTTCAATAAAGTAGATCCCATCTAAGCTCATATTATAGCTTATAAACTATGCCCGCTCATTGTAGACTAGAAGCTATATCAACCATACCTTGAATTCTAGGTGTAATGGTATTGGATGACCCGTTACCAGGCTATGTAGGGGAAGCGAGAAGAATTCTAGAAGAAGCTGGTGTAAGTGTAGGTGATAGGATAAGAATCATAAGAGGAGATAGGATTTTCGAAGGAATACTCATGCCTCGAGAAAAACTCTATCCCAGGCCTATAATAGTCGTCAAGTTAGATAATGGTTACAATATAGGTGTAAGAATTACCAATAATACTAGAATAGAAAAGATAGGCAAACTAGTGAAACCAAGCCCACCCATACCACCAGAAACACGTAGGAGAGAAAACTATCCATACATTATAATTGCTAGTACGGGAGGTACGATAGCTAGTAGAGTAGACTATGAAACCGGGGCAGTAAAACCTGCACTAACGAGCCACGACCTAGCAGCTCTCGTACCAGAAGTATTCGATATAGCAGATATAGATACCAGTATAATATTCAATATATTCAGCGAGAACCTCGAGCCAAAACACTGGGAACAAATAGTAGAAAAAACCCGCGGGTTCGTCGAGAAGGGTTATGATGGAGTAATATTAACTCATGGAACAGACACGTTACACTACACCGCAGCAGCGTTATCCTTTGCTCTTAGAAACCTCCCCGTACCCGTAGTCCTAGTAGGTTCTCAGAGAAGTAGTGATCGTCCAAGTAGTGATGCAGCCTTCAACCTTATATCAGCTGTTCTAGTAGCCGCTGAAGCCCCCTTCTCGGAGGTAGTAGTGGTAATGCACGGTGAGACTGGTGATAGTTATGCACTAGCTCATCGGGGGGTAAAGGTTAGGAAAATGCATACGAGCCGCCGCGACGCCTTCCAATCAATAAACGATATACCGTTAGCGAGAATCTACCCCTATGAGAAGAAAATAGTATTACTTAGAGAAGACTATACTAGAAGGAACAAGGAGCGTAGACTAGTAGTAGAAAACGGCTTCGACCCCAGGGTAGCATTGGTGAAGTTTTATCCAAGCATAACAAGTGAGATAATAGACTTCTACGTAGATAAAGGCTACCACGGAATAGTATTAGAGGGTACTGGGCTAGGCCACTTCCCCGAAAGACTAGTTGAATCTATTCGTAGAGCAGTAGAAGAGGGAGTAATAGTCGTTATGACGAGTCAGTGCCTCTTCGGTAGAATCAACATGCACGTATATAGTACTGGTAGAAAATACCTTGAAGCCGGAGTCATACCCGGAGAAGACATGCTACCAGAAGTAGCCTACGTAAAACTCAGCTGGATACTAGCCCGCACAAGAAACCCAGATGAAGTGAAAAGATTATTCCAAACCAATATCGCTGGAGAAATCAATCCCAGACATAATGTACACATTTATCCAAGGTGGTACCATGGCGAGTAATAAACTAGACTACGAGGCACTAGGATTAAAGGTAGGACTAGAAATACATCAACAACTCGATACTAAGCACAAACTATTCTGCAGCTGCCCCACCAAGCTAGTAGACAAGGATCTACAAGACGAGTTTGAGAGAAGACTAAGACCAACTCAAAGCGAGTTAGGAGAAGTAGACATAGCAGCATTCTTTGAGTGGAAGCGTGGTAGAATATATCACTACGAGGCCCCGAGAACGAGTAGTTGTTTAGTAGAAGCAGATGAGGAACCACCCCACGAACTAGATCGTGAAGCACTCATAGTATCAATGGCTATAGCTAAAGCATTAAACTCTAATATAGTAGATGAAATCCACGTAATGAGGAAAATAGTAATAGACGGATCAAATACTACAGGATTCCAGAGAACAGCAATAATATCCTTAGGAGGCTATATCGAAGTAGACGGTAAGAAATACGGCATACAGACAATATGTCTCGAAGAAGACGCAGCCCGCAAAACAGGTGAAGAAGGTAGAAAAGTCCGCTACCGCCTCGACCGTCTAGGAATACCCCTAGTAGAGATAGCTACAGCACCAGACATGCATACTCCAGAAGAAGTAGAAAAAGTAGCACTAGCAATAGGCCAACTCCTAAGACTAACGGGAAAGGTTAAACGCGGTATAGGTACGATAAGACAAGACCTCAACATCTCGATAAGAGGAGGCGTAAAGACAGAGATAAAAGGAGTCCAACGCCTAGAACTCCTACCAAAAGTAGTTGAAAACGAAGTCCTACGCCAGCTAAAACTCCTAGAAATAAAAGAAGAACTCCACAAGAGAGGAGTAAGAGAAGAAGACCTAACCTACGATTTCACAGATGTAACAGAAGTGTTCCAGCAAACAAAGAGCAAGGTTATAAGAAAAACAATCCTACGGGGAGGAAGAGTACTAGCAGCAAAACTACCCGGCTTCAAAGGACTACTAGGTAGAGAACTCCAACCAAACCGCCGCTTCGGAACAGAACTAGCAGACTATGCACGATTCTGGGGAGGAGTAGGAGGAC
>JALWGO010000145.1 GCA_027038805.1 Thermoprotei archaeon | reverse complement strand
GTCTCTGGAGCTATAGGCGAAGCTGAAATAGCTGCTTTTCTGTCTTCTCAAATCCCTATACCATTAAGTAATGAGGAATTAACAGAGCTCATAAAGGCTATGGCTTATGCAAGCGAGGTTGTTGAATTCGACGAACCTGTATATGACGAACATAGTATAGGTGGTGTACCGGGCAATAGTAAAGTAGCATTGCTAGCAGTACCAACTGTTGCATCAACGGGTACACTCATACCTAAGACTAGTAGTAGAGCAATAACTAGTCCCGCAGGAACAGCTGATACAATGGAGGTTCTAGCTCCAGTAGACCTAAGCCCAGAGGAGATAAAGAAGATGGCAAAGAAGGTTCGAGGAACCCTCGTATGGGGTGGAGGATTAAACATAGCCATAGCGGATGATATATTTATTGAAGTTGAGAGAAAAATAATGATTGATCCTCTAAGCCAGATGATTGCGAGCATATTATCGAAGAAGCTGGCCATGAGCGTAAACAACTTAGTAATAGACATACCCGTGGGAAAAGGAGCAAAAGTACAAGACTATGCAACAGCAGATAAAATAGCTGGACTATTTATAAACCAATGCGGTAGACTCGGCATTACAGTTAGAGTAGCTTTAACATTTGGTGGAGAACCCATAGGAAGAACTGTAGGGCCAGCGCTTGAGGCACGTGAAGCCCTTAAAACATTAATTGAGGGTAAGGGTTCTCATAGTCTTGTAGATAAAGCAGTAAACATTGCTGGACTAGTTTTAGAATTAGCTGGAAAAGCTGATAGAGGTCAAGGCGAGAAGCTGGCACGCGAGTTATTAGTTAAGGGGAGATCCTATAGTAAAATGAAAGAAATAATTGAGGCCCAAGGAGGCAATCCCAACATAAAGCCTGACGACATACCCGTAGGTGATAAGACCTATACGATAACATCGCCTTTAGAAGGAGCTGTTACACATATAGACAATGTTGCAATAAGCCTCATTACACGAGCTGCAGGTGCACCCTTCGATAAGGGAGCAGGTATATACTTTCACGTAAAATTAGGATATAGAGTAAGAAAAGGAGACCCCCTATTTACGATACATGCATCTACAGAGAAGAAATTAGATGATGCTTTGAAGCTCGTTGAACAATATAAGCCTATAATGATAGAAGGAATGCTTATAAAAGCATTACCTTAATATGGATCTTGCGAGATGATGAGGCTAGACGACGCTGAACACTGATGAATAGTGGAAGGCCTGATCCTTCAAATTGTTTATTTTTATTTTATTTTCTTAATATTCTATTCATTTATTGTTATACGATTATGATTGTGTCAGCTTCGCCCTCGTTTCAACATATAACATGGATTCAGATGCGTCACCAGTCGTCATCCACATTATTATTAACAAATTGCCCGATAAAAATAGTTAAGAATTTAAGAATTTTTCTATGATACCCTGAGATATATAAAAAGTGAAAATAGTTGTTATGGTTATTCTAGTTTCTCCTTAGCTCTCTCAAGGAACTCGTCTATCATTTCCTTTATTGAGGGGCCCTCTAGGATTTTGAGCTCATAGCTTACGCGTACAACTGGTTTGTTGAGCTTTATTAGCTTTGATATATCGGCTGGTGTTCCCAGGACAACTACATCTGCTTCTATAGAGTTCAATGTTTGCTCTAAATCTCTCAACTGGTCTGGAGCATAACCTGTGCTTGGTACTACTGGGCCCATGTGGGGATATTCTTCGTACATCTTCCTTATTATGCCTACTGCTTTAGGCTTAGGGTCGATAATTTCGGCTCCGTATTTTTTCGCAGCCACATATCCTGCTGCATATGGTAGTCCTCCATGTGTTACAGTTGGAGAATCCTCAACTACTACAGCACGTTTACCTTCAAGTAGCTCTGGTTTATCAACGCTTACCTCCATGTCTGCTAATGCTATCTTCGCTTTCGGATTTGCCTCACGTGTATTCCTCTTTACTTCCTCTACGTCCTCGGGTTTCGCTTGACTAACCTTGGTTATTATAACTACATCTGCTAGCCTTAGATTTACTTCACCGGGGAAGCTTCCTATCTCATGGCCTGGTCTCATTGCATCTGCAACTGTTATCATATAGTCTGGTTTAAAGAAGGGCCAGTCATTGTTTCCTCCATCCCAGTGTATAACATCTGCTTCCTTCTCAACTTCTACGAGTATTTTATTGTAGTCTACTCCAGCATACACAACGACTCCCATTGAGAGATAGGGTTCGTATTCCTCTCGTTCTTCTATTGTTAACTCGTATTTGTCAAAGTCCTCGGGCTTCTCAAATCTCTCTATAGCTGCTTTTACAAGGTCTCTAGCATAAGCCATGGGATGGCGTACGACAACTGTTTTTAAGTTACGTGAAGCGAGCTCACGTACTACTGCACGGCTAACAGTACTCTTTCCAGCACCTGTTCTCACAGCTGTTACCGCTATTACAGGCTTTGATGATGGAAGCATTGTTTCTCTGGGACCCAGTATCTTGAAGTCAGCGCCTGAAGCAAGTACTCGTGAGAGAATACGACCCACATGATCGTATAGTAGGTCACTATATGATAGTATAACCTCGTCTATAGCGTGTTCTTTTACTAGTTTTTCTAGCTCTCCTTCAGATATTATTGGTATTCCATCGGGATAGAGCTCGCCAGCTAGCTCAGGTGGATATCTTCTACCAGTTATACCTGGTATTTGTGTTGCTGTGAATGCTATAACACGGTATTCCGGGTTGTTTCTAAAGACTACGTTAAAGTTGTGGAAATCTCTACCTCCTGCACCCATTATTATAACTCGTCTCGGCCTTGGCATAGAGAACCACACCACGTATAACCTTTTAACAACCAGCTAAAAATAGTTAAGCTTTTACATAAAATAATTCTATAAATACGCTACAAATCCAAAAATAAGTATAGGAAAAGGGTTTAATGGTAGGAAAACTATGGAAAATGGGGAGACAAGAATACTTGACGTTGTAGACTCTACTGAGACCTTGAGAAAACTAGGTTATGACGTAATAGTTATTGAGGAACAAGGTAGGAGACCTCCAGAGACCAATGTCTTGTTTAGAGATTTATTGCCGGAGTTTGAAAAAGGAGATGAGAGGACTCGTAGATTAGCTTATATGAAGATGTATAAGCATCAATATGAAGCATATACTAGCTTACGTAAAGGATACAATGTAATACTTACAGCGAAAACTGGTTCAGGTAAGACGGAGGCTTGGGCTATTTATTCTTTAAAGGATAGAGTTAGAACTCTGGCTATATATCCTACTCTAGCATTAAGTAGTGACCAGATATCAAGGCTTGAAAGCTACTATGGTGCACTTAATTTATCAGATAAAGTGTTAAAACTAGATAGACCGACAATCGCTGAGGAGGGGGAGAGAAGTCTTAGAGAGAGGCTACAAGAAGCATTATTAGTTATTTCTAATCCAGCATTCATAATGGCCGACGTCAAACGTATAGCTATGGAGGTTCGTGGTGGCAGGAGAGCTTTTCTAACAAGGTTTCTTGAGAATGTTGGCTTAATAGTTCTCGACGAAATAGACTTCTATGATAGTAGAAGTGGTGGTCTCCTCCTAGCATTAATTGAGATTATATCAAAACATATTGCGCAGAAACCTCCACAAATAACCATACTTACTGCTACCTTAGCTAATCCCCAAGACATTGCAGATTTTTTAACACAGATTACAGGGAGAAAAACCGTTATTATTGAAGGAGAACCCTTTCAC
>JALWGO010000144.1 GCA_027038805.1 Thermoprotei archaeon | reverse complement strand
CTTTCCCACTGCTAGGGTCTGGGTAGGATTTATTTTCTCATCTATGCCTTAATCTTGCTTGGCTGAGATCCCCAGGGAGTTTATGAGGCGCGAAAATAGTGGTACACCCGTCAGAAGATATACTTTGCAAGGAAACCCGTGTTTTAGAGGGACATAAGATCGTCTTGGGTGTTACGAGTAGTATAGCATTATATCGTAGTATTGATCTAGCCCGCAAGCTTATGCGCAGGTGTGCACGTGTACGTGTTGTAATGTCTCATGACGCTTCTCGTTTTATCTCGCCCCTACTTTTCGAGTGGGCTACTGGTCTAGAACCAGTAGTTGATATAGGTGGGGGAGTAGAGCATATCTCGCTTGCACGAGAATATGATGGAATGGTTATAGCGCCAGCAACAGCTAATACTATTGCCAAGCTAGCCTATGGTGTAGCTGATACCTCGGTAACACTAACGGCTCTAAGCTTCCACGGTATGGGTAAACCTGTACTAGTAGTACCAGTAATGCATCTCAACATGTATTATTCACGGATAGTAAAGGAGAATATTGATAGGCTTAAACAACTAGGATACTATGTACTAGAGCCATGGATAGAGGAAGATAAAGCGAAGATGCCTCCAATAGAAGAAATAGCGTTGAAAACCGAAGTCCTAGTTCTACGCAGCGAAGACTTGCGCGGAGTAAGAATACTCGTAACAGCAGGACCGACAAGAGAATATCTTGACCCGGTGCGCTTCATATCAAACCCTAGTTCTGGTAGAATGGGGGTAGCAGTAGCAAGAGAAGCCTTTTACCGTGGAGCTAGAGTAAAACTAATACACGGTCCATTATGTAGTGTTGAGCCACCACAATGGATAGAGAAGACTAGTATAGAATCCACCGAAGAGATGAGGAAAGCTGTTCTAGGGGAGGTCGAGCAAGGCGAATACGATATAATAGTATTGGCAGCGGCTCCAGCGGACTATAGGTTCAAGAAGGCGAGCTCCGAGAAAATAGACTCTACGAATAGACTTGTAGTTGAATTAGAGCCAACCCCTAAGATTATAAGAGATGTAGCTCTCATCGCTAAGAATAGGGAGCCTTCAACAATAATAATAGGTTTTTCGGCTGAGACAGTGAAAGATGATAGAGAGCTAGTTGAAAGAGCTAAGAGGAAAATGGAGAAATACGGCATAGACATGATTATCGCTAACAATGTTTCTAGAAGAGACATTGGATTCGAGTCAAAATATAATGAAGTATATATTATAACACGTAATAGAGTAGAACATGTGCCCAAGAAGACTAAGGAGGAAATAGCCAGGATAATATTGGATAAAGCAATAGAGTTGACGAGGAAGTAGTATATGATTAGATACCGCTTACAACTACCATCACATCTAACCGGGTTCTGGAGAATACATAAAGCTAAAACAATAACAGAAACAGGAAGCACGGGAGCAGGCATAGTAGTAGAACCCGGCGTTCAAGCACTAGTAGAGGAAGCTCCTAAAACAATTATAACGTACAACGGCGTAAAAGTAGACATATGCCCTGTGAAGAAAATACTAGGAGCACACAACAAGCCTGTTAGAATAACAGTGTATTCGCCAACTCCTCTTGGAGCAGGATATGCTTCAAGCGCAATCCTATCAATAATAGCTGCCATAGCTGTACAGCTGGTGGAGAAGGGATACTATGACTACCTTGAAGTAGGAGAAAAAGCCCATAAAGCTGAAGTAGAATGCCTAACGGGACTAGGAGACGTTATATCCATACTACAAGCCGGATACCTCGAGATAAGAACAAAGCCGGGAGCACCTGGAACTGGTAGAGTATTAACAGTACCATTAAAAGAATCTCTGAGAATCACAACTCTTCCACTAAGAATAGATGGACTCCAAACACCACAAATACTCACAACGCTTGGAGACGAGATAAACAAGTACTCTGATAATCTTCTCTCAAAACTCTTAGATAATCCTACAATAGAAAACTTTGCAAGCTTAGCCTTAGAATTCACTAAGAAGATAAAATGGATACCCATTGAGATACTAACTCGTGTAGACGATATACTATTACCCGAGCTAAGGAAAGGCAATATAATCGGCTACTATTATAAGAAGAAAACACTAGTGATAGTCCACGAGAAAAGCATAGATGATAACATATTCTTATACCTCAAGAAATATTCAGCGAGTTCACCAATAAAGCATAAACCATCTCCCGGAGGAATAGTCTTAGCGCGTACATAGATAGGTTATAGTGAATTAGTTTTATTACTGCATAGACTAGTATTCTCCAAGAAAAGAGACAAGGTGTATTCTCTGTGGCTAAAGCGGTTAGAGTAGAAAACCTCTATACCGGGAACCCTGAACCCCCATTAAAGAACGTGTATATCGTATGGGAAGACAATATCATTAAAGGAGTTTATAAGAGAAAGCCACGTAATGCTGAGCTATTAGGAGAAGCCCACACTGCTACACCCGCATTCATAGATGCTCACAGCCATATAGGGATGAGGCGCGCAGGGGAACCACCAGTAGAGGATGAGGCTAACGAGAAACTAGACTCTATTCTAACATATGTTGATGCATTACATAGTGTCTACATGGATGATAAGAGTTTCAAAGAGTCAATAGAACATGGAGTACTCTACTCATGCGTACTTCCCGGTAGCGGAAACATTATTGGTGGAAGAGCTGTAGTTATAAGAAACTATGCTGAAGACATTGAAGAAGCCTTCATCAAATACGCTGGAGTAAAAGCAGCACTGGGATATAATCCTAGGAGCACTATTGAATGGAAGGGTACAAGACCCTATACACGCATGGGTGCAGTAGGCCTCCTACGTAAATGGTTAATGAAGACGAGAGACATGTTAAAACTAGTTGAAGAAGGCAAGAAAGCTCTTGAGGAAGTAGAACCCGAGATTAAGCTACTCTTCCCAGTTCTCCGCGGCGAAGAAGTACTGAGAGTACATGTTCATAAACAAGATGATATCATAGGATTATTTATGTTAAAGAAGGAATTCGGGTTCAAAGCAACTATTGAGCACGGAGCAGACCTACACACACGTAAAGCCTTCGAGAAGATTAAGCGAGAAAACATACCCCTAGTATACGGACCCGTCGATGCCTTTGCCTATAAGACAGAGCTTAAACACGAGTATTGGAGAAACATAAGATACCTCGTAGAAGTAAAACCCTTCTTCGGGTTAATGACCGATCACCCAGTAATATTGCAGCGCAATCTATTCCTACAGTTAAGGTTCTTTAGACGTTTCGGCTTAAGTAGAGAAGAAAGCATCTCAATTATAACTAGAAATAATGCTAGAATACTTGGAATAGATAGTTTCCTAGGTACTATTGAGAAAGGAAAGTGGGCGAGTATAGTATTATGGAATAACGATCCCTTTAGCCTAGAATCGTATCCAGTAATGGTGATAGCCGAGGGCAAGATAGTACATGAAGAATAACTAGTTTTTCCCGCCACCATAAACTAGGACAACGGGTACTTTACCATAGTGTTCTGCAACCGTTATAACTCTAATATTTTCTTTACTCCCAGTATCCCAGACGGGCTTAGTCCTCTCTCTAAACAATGGCTCACGGGTTAAATGGTGATCGTAAAACATGGTCTCTAATCTACTGGTTTCCTCTATTATTCTAACCCCGTTCCTTACAGCTCTATTCAAGTTAATATTATTCAACATGTAGCCGAGAGTATAGGTTGGAGGACCATCGAGGACCAATATTTCTGGGT
>JALWGO010000143.1 GCA_027038805.1 Thermoprotei archaeon | reverse complement strand
TCCTCTTTCTCACCACGGAAGACTTTATCACTTGTAACTATTAATCCGAAAGCCACTCTATCAACTACTCTATGAGCATGGTCATTGTTCTTCATCTTCTGGTACCTCTGCTTGTCTTAAGATCTCAGATTCAAGCATTTTAAGCCAAACCCTTCTAGGTAACGCTAAGTCTTCTCTCCTCATTGGGGTGGGCTTCTTTAATCGTATTCCAACGCCATTTACTATTTCTACTTCATACATTCTAAGATCGTGTTCTGTTTGACGCATTTTCTCAACTATAACATACCTTCTAAGATAACCGCTAGCTATGCTCCGCCTAAACCTTACTATACCATCTGCAACATGCTCTATACCAAAACCAAATCCTAGACTAGTTGTTACAGCATATTGTGAAACGAGTAGTGCGGTGAAATCCCATCTAGTTAGAACACGTTTAACATAGTAACTGTATTTTCTAGCCATTGCTGGCTTATCTAACCAGAATGCGCTCATACTATCTACGACTAGTCGCGCTCTACCGTAACCAAGATACTTCTTCGCTTCAATAATCTTATTTATCAATTCCTCAATGTCAAGGCTGTGGAGGCTCCAGAGATCATCTCTCCCACCCATTAGTGCATCTATTATCACGAGTTTTCCTTCATCTATTGCTTTACGGAAATCCCATCCAAACTGAGCTGCTTGTCTTATAATACTTTCACGAGACTCTTCAGTTGTCACATAAATATTCTTATCACCAACTCTTATTCCCTCGGCAATAAAGTGTTGGCAGAAAATAGTCTTACCAGTACCAGGTTCTCCTACTACGGCTACAAAGAATCCTCTAGGAATACCTCCCTGTATAAGTCTATCAAAATCCCTTATACCCGTACTAAGCCTCTCTATACTATTGTTATCGTAGAGGCTCACTGTTTACACCTTCAATAGTATCTATATATTCAGCTCTTATAATGGCTTCCCAGTTGTCAGTAACTGTTTCAATTAAACATAATAAAGTAATACTAATATAATAGTCTCCACACAATAAGTTTTCTGTAAGTAATACCGCCGATGAAGACTGCCCCACAGGATTGAATACAGTCATTATGTGAGGGGTCGGCGTCGCGGAGGCGGTCTAAGGCATCTGAGTAATACCAAACGGTTACTCTCTGGTGTACATGGTGAAGGAGGTAGAGACAACTAGAGCATCCTCGCTGGGCACAACAGCAAGTCCCCCAATAACATGGATTAACATCTACGAGGAATTACTAAATATTACTAGTGTTGATGGAGCAGGTAGACTTAAGGTAAAAGCAGGTTACAGAGAGACTTTCAATAAACTTGAAAACGAGTTAAGAGAGCAGTTCATATACAACATACTCGATAAGGACCTAATAGAATTAGGCTATAAATGGGTTGAATTGTTCAAAGATGCGATCGAAGAATTGAAACAAGTAGCAGACCTCTACGCAGTAATGCTTTCTAGAGAATTAAAGAGCTTTACCGAAGACATATTATCTCATCTCAAAAAGAAAATCTTCATATACACAAATGACCTATTACGTAGAAGAATTGAATTAGAGGAATATGAACGTAAAGCGGGAGCAGCTATACGCACATCCTTTCGGACAAACTTGAGGAGCATCTATCAAAACTGGGTTTTCATAAAAATAGTGAAGAAAATCGTAGAAGACAATGGTACAATAGTTTACCCAGAGAACAAGTATTTACCTCTAGAGAGATGGGGCAAGCAGAAAACAGGTGTTATCCCACCTAATACTATAACCTATACGCCTGGTAAGGGTTATCTAAGCTTCTTCCTCGAAGCCCCAAGACCAATAGGTTGGGAGGATACAAGTGATTTAAGAAGGGCTTGGAAGCTCTACACTGCTCTAAGACCAGACATGCTTGTTTATGGTGGGAGGATACTAAATATAATACAGTTGGGAGTAGATCCCCCCATAAAAAGGCCAAACGTAATAATAGAATGCAAGGAACTAGAAGACTGGTATCTAAGAGTAAGAGACATTAAAGGCCCACTCGCACAACCATTGACTGCTGAGGAATGGCGCAATAAATGGATAGAGGGGTTATGGACTGGTCTCGCAGACGTATTAGGAGTAGATAGAGAAAAAGTAACCGAGACTGTAAAGGAGAGAAAGGGTATTAGACTTAGAGAATACCACATAGTAACCCTCTATAAATCACTCTATAAGCCAGATAAAATGATCCTAGTATCAAGGGCGAGGATACCGAGAGAAATAAAACGAGAACTAGAACACGATCACGGTATAATAGTATATGATGATGTTGGCTTCAGCGAGGAGAAAATAAATGATATAGCTAGCATCCTAGTAGAACATGCTAAGCCAGACTCGGAAATAATATTAAAGTTACAAGGAGAGCTGAGAGAATTATTTGAAAAAGCATATTTGAAGGCAATGTCTAGGGGATTCAAGGGTTCAGTCCAAGAATTCTTAAAACAAGTTCTTGAGAAGTATATGCTAGAATAATAGTAAAGGGTTAATGGGAGGGGGACTATATGGCTAAATCTCATATGGTGATAGCGGTATCACAAGCAGGTTTTGATAGTGTTGTAGATGTTTTGAGAAGGATGCATGAAGCGGTCTCGGTTCATGCTGAGTACATTAATAGTTCTCCGCGCACCGCTATATTCATTGGAGAGAAAATGTTCTTTCGCACTGGATCCTGGGCCTCGGCTGTAACTATTGTAAAGGAGGTTCAAGGTAGAGTAGTGGTGAAAGTTATTGCTACTGGTGGTGGAGAAGGATTACTGAACCTAGGCTGGGGAGCGAATAAGAGCTATGCACGTAGCATAATAGAGTTCATAGCTAGATCATTGCCGATAAAGATAGTGAAGGAGATAAACGACTATAATATATCTAAGTGGAGGGAAGCATTCATTCCAGAAGAACAAACCTAATAAATATATTCTGATTGACTTGCTACTTACTTATTTTTCTAGCAGCCTTTACAATATTCTCAAGTTTTCTTAAGCCAATCTCGTAAGCTCTATAAGGATTATCAAATGCTCCCTTAAGGCCTCCAAATCCGCAGTCTGCTGAAACATAATCTATTCTTCCACGAGTTAGTTCATGGATCTTTTCCAATAACGCTGAAATCTCGTCAACGCTTTCAACTACTGGTCTTTTAGCGCTTGCAACACCGGGGGCGAGTATTTTATCGTATTTCTCGAGTAGCTCGTAGCTTACTACATTGATGTTTTCAGGTGAGTCCTTAAACTCGAAGTTCAGTAGGTGTAATCCTTTTACTTGGGATAATATTTCGAAGAGCTTATCGGATATGCGTCCACAAACATGTATTCCACCTATATTAGTCTCACCTTTCATAGAATATAGTGTTTCCAAATTCTCTATGATACTATCAACTGTATGTCTATAGAGTATTCTCCGCTTGCCAACTATAACACCCAGTATCGGTTCATCAATAAATATGGTGTTATAGCCTAGATTCCTCATATACTCTACGAATCCCTTAACATATTCTACAAAGAATGTTTTCACAATAATAGGCTTTGAAACCATAGTAGCGCGTAAACCCTTCTCCGGGTCATCAAAATATACTCTAGACGCTAAAGTATAGGGGCCAGTTACTGGTGCCCTCAACCCCTTAAAGCCGAGCTTTTTCTCACGTACTATTCTTATACTAAGCTCTGCCTCCGGAACCTTTAATCTAGGTGGCTCGGTCTCCAGTAATTTATCTATATTTGAGTAGTAGAAGTCACCTTTCTT
>JALWGO010000142.1 GCA_027038805.1 Thermoprotei archaeon | reverse complement strand
GCCTCATTGGATTCCCTAAGGAGTTTATAGGTATATCTTTTCGGTGATAGAGAGAAAGCTATTGTTGGCGGATCAATATTTACTGGTGTTATCCAGGAAACAGTACAGCCATTAACTAATCCACTACTACTAATAGTTACAACTATAACAACTGGTCTAGGGTGGAGTAGGCGGAGAACTTCTCTATAATTCTGTACGGTTATCATTTATTTACACCACTGTTATAATCTGTTTCCACGTGTTTTTTAGATTATATCCTTATTTTACGATAATTTTTTAATCCTCTAATGTATCCCTTGTCTCAGTGCACCAATTGGTGATAAGATGTGCACATACCTGATGGTTTCCTAGACCCAGTGACAATCGCGATAACCTATATGGCTTTCATAGCATACCTTGTAGTAGCGTTAACGCGTATTAAAGTAAGTAGGGAGAAAATTGCACTCGTACCAGTACTCGCTGCTGGTATCTTTGCGGCTCAGATGTTGAACTGGCCTATACCTGGAGGTACAAGCCTACATTTTGTGGGTGGTGCTCTTGCTGGAATCTTACTGGGGCCTTTCCTAGGTTTCCTCACATTGTTTCTAGTATTGTTTATTCAATGCCTAGTATTCCATGATGGCGGTATAACTGCTCTAGGAGCAAACGTATTGAATATGGCAGTAATAGACGTACTAGTGGGTTATGGGATATACAAGCTAGTTACCAGTACTTTAGGCGATAATAGGAAGAGTAGGCTTATAGGAGCATTCCTAGGGGGATGGATTGGTATAACGCTAGCTGGTATAGCATGCGGCTTAGAGATAGGCTTCTCCCCCTCCTTCCCCTATGGCGTTCTAATAACGGTTCCAGTAATGGGTATATGGCACCTAATACTAGGTGTAGTAGAAGGTGTCATCACAGCTCTAGTAGTAGACTATCTCTACCCGCGTCTACCACAACTACTCTTAATGCAACAATCATTGAGTGAGGGAAGCCAGGAATGATTGGGCGAAGAGCCTTACTCGTAATAATATTATTGGTTCTCATAAGCCCGCTCTTCGGTGTTGTATTAGCGGATATGGTTGGATACCACGAGCCACTTGATGTTGCAGCAGAGAAGCTTGGCTTAAAGGAAGCTAGTATAGAGTGGACGCCTTTCTCAGACTATAGCATACCAGGACTACCTAGTACAATAGGCTATATTATAGCCGGGCTCATCGGTGTAGGCATACTACTCGGTATAGGATACCTACTAGTTAAGGTTGTGGCTGAGAAGAAGTGAAGCCCCTAGCACAAGAATACTTGAGGAACATGAGGGAGGCTTTCACATATCTATCTCATGATAGTGGTAGCGGTTTTTTCTCAGCTTACTCCTCTATTCCACTCTTAGTATTAGTATTTGTTGTAGCTACAGCTAACTCTATTATTACATGTATCTCTGGTTCTATCTTCGCGATAGCAGTATTCCTGGTTGCAGGTACTAAACGATTGAGTGCAGATAGGAGTTGTTTAAGAGGTTATTATGGTATTGTTTTGAAGAATATCCTAATATTATCGTTAATGGTGCTTATAGTTTCAGCACCAATATTATTACTTAGAGGGTTTAGCTCGGTATCAATGTTTCTCGCTAGAACTATTTCATCTACAATAGTTTTCATACTGATGATAAGGGTAGTAGGATGGTGGAATATTGTTGGAGGATTAGAGAAGATTAGAGTACCGAGAATATTAGTTGAGATGATTTATCAGACAGTAAAGTTTATACCATTGTTTCTAGGTGAGGCCCTAAAACTCCTCGTTGCTCGTGATGCAAGGATCCTCGGTAAGACTAGGATTAGTAGCTTGTGGAGGGTTTTGTCTAGTATTGTAGGCGAATTAATAGTTAAAGCGTATTATAGATCAACTATACTTGACATGGCCCTAAGAGCTAGAACATTATCACATAGTAAACATGAGGTAGAGGGAAGGAGAGGGTATTTAACCGTCTATGATGTTTGTTTGATAACTGTTACAGTAGCCCTACTATTATATGAGGTCTTAGATAAGATATGGAGTGGAATATAGTAGCGAGGAATATATGGTTCAAATATAGTGGTAGTGAATACGTGTTGAGGAATACTAATATCACTATTGATCCTGGAAGCATTACAGTTATTGTGGGGCCTACGGGCTCCGGTAAAACAACACTACTACTAATTCTATCTGGTCTGCTTAAGTCTTCTAAGGGCGCTGTCTACTATAATGGTAGGCTTCTCCAAGAAATACTCCCGGATATCAGGAAACATATCGGCGTATTATTCCAGGATCCTAATGACCAGTTATTTAATTCTACCGTTTATGATGAAATAGCTTATTCTCTAAGAACTCTAGGGTTAAGTGAAGATGATGTTAGGAGTAGGGTTTTCCTAGTATCGAGGCTTTTAGGAATAGAACACTTGCTCGGTAAGCGCCCATACTCGCTAAGTATGGGTGAGAAGAAGAAGGTAGCTCTTGCCTCAATAATAGTCTACGACCCCGATATATTGTTCTTAGATGAGCCTCTCGCAAACCTAGATTATAGTAATAGTAGGCTTTTGGAGAAAATTATATTTGATTTCAAGAAGTCTCGTAAAAACATTGTAGTGACTACGCACAGTATAGAATTTGCTCTAAGAATAGGAGATAAGATATACGGTATAGTTGATGGGGAGGTAAGAGGCCCCTACAGCCCACTAGAATTCATTGAGAAAGGCTTGGAAACGCTAAATGCTTCAATACCACTAGTATTTGAAGTATGTGGGAGAATGGGTTTAAAGCCCACAGATATAATCAAGATGATTAGAAACTCCTAGGCTATATCCAGCCAAGTACGGTGATGTTTTATCGAGACCATGGAGTTTGTTTGGGCTGATTCTCTGGGCGCTAAGTCTTACTGCCTATTCATCGAGGCAGGAAATCATAGGGTCATAGTGGATCCCGGTATAGCTGTAATGCATCCTACCTATCCCGCCCCCCTAGATGTTAAGCGTAGACTGTACAAGGAGGGATATGAGCGTATAAGAGAATATATGCGCTTAGCTGATATCGTCGTTGTAACTCATTATCACTATGATCACTACCTGCATCGCTTGGAGGATATAGAACTGTATAGGGGGAAGACTGTTCTAGCTAAGAACCCGAATAACTATATAAATGATTCTCAACGGAGGCGTGCAGAAGAATTCTACTCTATGCTTTATTCTAGGATACTAGGCTTAAATCTTGAGGAAATAATGCTTGAGCCAGTTGAAGAAGAATACCCAGACACTATGAACGAGCTAGTAGAAGCTTTAAGAGTAGACTATGGCGATTACGCTGAGAGAAAGAAGCAGCTCTTAGAACAAGGTAGGAAGTGGTTCAATAAGAGGAAGATGAAGTGGATTTCATGGAAACGTATACCAGAGATAAGGGATAGAGAGCTAACAATATTATTCGCTGATAACCAAGTCTTCGACTTCGGGGATATCAGGATTGCTTTTTCTAAACCCTTATTCCACGGCATAGAGTACTCTAGAGTTGGCTGGATAATATCAGCTATAATACATGTTGGTAACCGTAAAATCTACTATACATCAGATGTGAATGGACCTATAATAGAAGATTATGCATCAATGATTATCCGCGAGGACCCAGAAATATTGGTCCTCGATGGTCCTCCAACCTATACTCTCGGCTACATGTTGAATAATATTAACTTGAATAGAGCTGTAAGGAACGGGGTTAGAATAATAGAGGAAACCAGTAGATTAGAGAC